>NZ_JBQCCF010000071.1:0-15835 GCF_051962475.1 Dyella sp. | reverse complement strand
CGGTCTGGTTATGGCGGAGTGTCTTGGCGCGTTCCATGGATCAAAGAGCCCCCCTCACCCCAGCCCTCTCCCCCGGCTGCGGCCGGGGAGATGGAGCGCAAAGCTCGCACGCCATGACTCCCTCTCCCCTGGCGCAGCCGGGGGAGAGGGCTGGGGTGAGGGGGTGCTTTTCGCTCATGACGTCACCCCTCATGCTCGGCCAGCAGCGCCAGCAACTGCGACTCGTCCCACACCGGCACGCCGAGCTCGTTGGCCTTGTCCAGTTTGGAACCGGCCGCCTCGCCCGCCACCACTACGCTGGTCTTCTTCGAGACCGAGCCGGAGACCTTGGCGCCGAGCGCCTCGAGTCGGTCCTTCGCTTCATCGCGGCTCAGCGACTGCAGCGTGCCGGTGAGCACGAAAGTCTGGCCGTCCAGTGGTGCGGCTTCGGCCGATGCGGCGGCGGGCAGCGCGGCGAGCAGTTGGTGCATCGCCTGCTCGGTGTGGAGCAGTTCGCGATGCTGGTCTTCGTCGGCGAGCATCGCTTCCAGGTTGGTGGCGGCGGCCTGCGGTACGCCGGCGACGATCCAGTGCGCGGCGCCGGCGCGCGTCAGGGCGGCGAGCGTCGGGTAGTGCTGGGCCAGCAACTGGGTGCTCTTCGGCCCGAGCTTGGAGACGTTGGCCATGTCCAGCAACACGGCGAAGTCCAGGCGCTCGCGCAGCTTCGGCGAGGGATCGCCCTCGTCGGTGAAATGCACGCCGGCGGCCAGCAGCGCATCGACCACCGCCTGGTTGCCCGGCTGCGCGAAGAAGGCGGCAATGGAACCGGCCACCTCGGCGCCGATATCCGGCAGCACGCGCAGGACCGGCGCCGGCATGCTGCGCACGAATTCCAGGCGCCCCAGCCAGGCGGCCAGCGTCTTCGCCGTGCTTTCGCCGATATGCATGATGCCCAGCGCAAACAGGAAGCGCGCCAGCGTGGTGGTGCGGCTGGCGTCGATCGCCTCGACCAGGTTCTCGGCCCACTTGGTGGCCACCTTGCCCTGCTTGACGGTCTCCGGCACGGTGCCGTCACGCTCGTCGGCGCGCTGCTTCATCGCGACGAAATCATCCACCGTCAGCGCGTAGAGATCGGCCGGCGTCTTGACCATGTCGAACTCGACCAGCGCATCCACGTAGCGCTCGCCCAGGCCGTCAATGTCCATCGCGCGACGCGAGGCGAAGTGGATCAGGGCTTCCTTGCGCTGCGCCGCGCAGATCAGGCCGCCGGAGCAGCGCCACACCGCAGCGCCCTCCTCGCGCACCAGCGCCGAGTTGCAGATCGGGCAGCGCGTGGGCATGTGCCAGGGCACCGTGTGTGGCGGGCGCTGTTCCTCGACTACCCGCACCACCTCGGGAATCACGTCGCCGGCGCGGCGCACGATCACCGTGTCGCCCACGCGCACATCGAGCCGCGCCACCTGGTCGGCGTTGTGCAGCGTGGCGTAGGTCACGGTGACGCCGGCCACCTGCACCGGCTCCATCCGCGCGCGCGGCGTGGCGGCGCCGGTGCGGCCGATCTGGATCTCGATATCCAGCAGGCGCGTCATCTGCTCCTGCGCCGGGAACTTGTGCGCGATCGCCCAGCGCGGCGCGCGCGAGACGAAGCCCATGGTGCGCTGGCCGTCGTAGTCGTCCAGCTTGTAGACCACGCCATCGATGTCGTACGGCAGCGCATCGCGCTTGGCGCCGATCGCGCGGTAGTAGGCGATCAGGCCATCGAAGCCCTTGGCGGTGGAAACCTCCGGCGATACCGGGAAGCCCCATTCGCGCAGCTTCTTCAGCGTCTGCGAATGCGTAGCCGGCAGCTCGCCGCCCTCCACCACGCCCACCGCATAGGCGAAGAAGCTCAGCTTGCGCTTGGCGGTGATCGCCGGGTCGAGCTGGCGCAGCGAGCCGGCTGCGCCGTTGCGCGGGTTGGCCAGGGTCTTTTCGCCGTGGGTGCGGGCGTGCTCGTTGAACGCTTCGAAATCCTTGCGCAGCATCACCACCTCGCCGCGCACTTCCAGCACCTCGGGCCAGCCTTTGCCGCGCAGCCGCAGCGGGATCGCGCGCACCGTGCGCAGGTTGGCGGTGACGTCCTCACCGGTTTCGCCGTCGCCGCGGGTGGCGCCCTGCACGAACACGCCGTGCTCGTAGCGCAGGCTGATTGCCAGACCATCGAGCTTGGGCTCCACCGAAAACACCGGCGCGCGGCGATCCAGCGTCTGTTCGATGCGCCGCTCGAATTCGGCCACCTCGCTGAAGCGCTCGCGGTCGGTCTCGCCCTCCTCGCTGAAGGCGTTGCCCAGCGACAGCATCGGGATGGCGTGGCGCACTTCGGCAAAGCCGCCGGTGGCGCGCGCACCAACCTTGCGGGTGGGCGAATCGGGCCTGGCCAACTCGGGGTGTTTCGCCTCCAGCGCCTCGAGCTCGCGCATCAGGCGATCGTATTCGGCGTCGGGAATCGTCGGCTCGTCCAGCACGTGGTACTGGTAATTGGCCTGCTCGATCTGTTCGCGCAGGGTGGCGGCATGCGCGGCGGCGTCGGGGTGGCGGGTCATGCGGAAAGGTTCATGCGGCGGCTCCTCGGACGGATCAGTTTAGCGAACCCGTGCGCGCTTCCCACGTGAGCAACACCCCTTCGCGTGAAGCCGTACTGACCCGTCCGCCCCTGTCTTCAGCATCGATACCTGCCAGCGCAGGTATCATGCACGGCGATGTCTCCTCCCCCTTCCCTGCCGGCAGCGGTTCCCGCGGCCGACGACGTCGCCGCCGCCTCCTCGCACGCCAGCTATCGCGGCCTGCTGTGGTTGGTGGCCGCGGCGTTCTTCATGCAGGCGCTCGATTCCACCATCGTCAACACCGCCGTGCCGGCGATGGCCACCGCGCTGGAGGTCACGCCGCTGGGCATGCGCAGCGCGCTCACCAGTTACGTGTTGACGCTGGCGATCCTGATCCCGGCCAGCCCCTGGCTGTGCGACCGCTTCGGTACGCGGCGCGTGTTCGCCGCGGCCATCGCCACGTTCGGCGTGGGCTCGCTGCTGTGCGGCGTGGCGCAGACGCTGCCGGAACTGGTGGTGGCGCGCGTGCTGCAGGGCATCGGCGGCGCCTCGCTGATGCCGGTGGGGCGCTACGTGCTGGTGCGCACGATCGACAAGCGCGAGTACGTGCACGCGATGAGCACGGTGGCCACCTTCGGCCTGCTCGGCTCGGTGCTGGGGCCGCTGCTGGGCGGCCTGCTGGTGGAGTTCACCAGTTGGCGGCTGATCTTCCTGATCAACGTACCGGTGGGCCTGGCCGGGCTGTGGATGAACCAGCGCGACATGCCGGACTACCGGCTGGAGCAGGCGCGGCCGTTCGACGTCAGCGGCTTTCTGCTGTTTGCGGCCGCCTCGGCCCTGCTGCTCACCGCGTCCGAGCAGGCCGGCGCCGAAGTGCATCACTGGTCGCTGGTGGCCGGCAGCAGTGCGCTGGCCATCGTGCTGGGCGCGCTCTACGTGTGGCACAGCCGGCGCACCACATACCCCGTGGCCGACCTCACCCTGCTGCGCGTGCGCAGCCTGTCGGTGGCGCTGGTGGGCAACCTGTTCACGCGGCTGGGCATCGGCGGCATGTTCCTGCTGCTGGTGCTGTTTCTGCAGGTGGGCTGCGGCTGGTCACCCACCATGGCGGGCCTGATGATGGTGCCGCAGGCACTGGGCTCGATCAGCTCCAAATGGGTAGTGAACCGGCTGCTGCTGCGGCTGGGCTATCGGCGCCTGTTGATCGCGAACACCACGGCCGTGGCGGTGATGCTGGCGCTGTTTTCGCTGGTCGACGGCAGCACGCCGACCTGGCTCATCGCCATGCTGGTGTACGTCTATGGCGGCTTCACCGGGCTGCAGTACACCAGCATGAACACGCTGGCCTACACCGACGTGGACATCCGCCACGCCTCGATGGCCTCGTCGATGGCCTCCACCACGCAGTACCTGTCGATCAGCTTCGGCATCGCCTTCGCCTCGCTGCTGATGGAGATCTTCGTGGGGCGCGAGGTGCACGCGGCGCACGCCTACGTGGCGGCGTTCCACATCACCGTGCTGGTGCTGGCGGCAGTCACCGCACTGGCTGCGACGATCTTCCTGCGGCTGCGACCGGACCATCCCGGCGCGGTGCGTGCAGCGGCTTCGTAACGGCTGCTACCCTGCCCGGTCCCACTGGACGATTCCAAGGACCCCGCATGCGCTGGACCCTCGCCCTTGCCGCCCTGCTCGCCAGCGCTCCGGCCGCGGCCGCCGAGGCCCAGGAGGTGAACTTCCGCCTCACCGCCCATCCGGTGGGCTGGATCGCGCTGGCGCTGTTCGTGCTCGCGTACGTGGCGGTGATCTTCGAGGAGCGCCTGCATATCGCCAAATCCAAGCCGGTGATGCTGGCCGCGGCGTTGATCTGGGGCATGCTGGCGTGGGCCACCGGCGAACCGGGCAACGTGGTGTCACCGGCGGCCACCGCGTTCGAAAGCATGTTTCTCGAATACGCGGAGATCTTCTTCTTCCTGGTGGTGGCGATGACCTACGTCACCGCGATGGGCGAGCGCAACGTGTTCGAGGCGCTACGCGACACGCTGATCCGCCGCGGCTTCGGTTACCGCTCGCTGTTCTGGATCACCGGACTGATTGCGTTCTTCCTCTCGCCGGTGCTGGACAACCTCACCACCGCGCTGGTGATGTCCGCCGTGGTGCTCGCGGTAGCCGGCGGCAACCGGCGCTTCATTGCGCTGGCGATGATCAACCTGGTGGTGGCGGCCAATGCCGGCGGCGCCTGGAGCGCGTTCGGCGACATCACCACGCTGATGGTGTGGCAGGCCGGCAAGAGCGGCTTCTTCGATTTCTTCCGGTTGTTCGCGCCGTCGCTGGTGAACTGGCTGTTGCCGGCGATCCTGATGGCGTTCGCACTGCCCAAGGGGCAACCGGAGTGCGGCGCCGGCGTGAGCCACCTCAAGCCCGGCGCCATCGGCATCTGCCTCACCTTTGCGCTGACCATCGCTGTCACCGTGGTCGGTCGCCAGTGGCTGGGCATGCCGGCGGCCTACGGCATGCTCACCGGCCTGGCGTTTCTCAACCTGGTAGCCACGCGCATCGATCGGCACCAGCGCCGCTACGCGCTGGCGCAGGGCGAGGAGCCACAGACCTACTCCATCTTCCGCATCATCGCCAACGCCGAGTGGGACACCCTGCTGTTCTTCTACGGCGTGTTCGCCTGCGTCGGCGGCCTGGCCGCGCTGGGCTACCTGGAGCTGGCCTCGCACCAGCTCTACGGCAACCTCGGCTACACCCTGGCCAACGCCATCATGGGCGTTACCTCGGCGGTGGTGGACAACATCCCGATCATGTTCGCGGTGCTCAAGATGAACCCGCCGATGGACGAGGCGCAGTGGCTACTGATCACCCTCACTGCCGGTGTCGGCGGCAGCTTGCTTTCAGTCGGCTCGGCCGCGGGGGTGGCGCTGATGGGCGCGTCGCGCGGGCAATACACCTTCATGAGCCACCTGCGCTGGACCTGGGCGATCGCGCTGGGCTACGTCGCCAGCATCGTGCTGCACCTGTGGCTGGCAAGCCACGTGTTCCACGGCTGATGATCGACCCGCCCGCCATGTAGCATGGTCGGCCACACCGAGGGAGCGACCGACGCATGCACCACGCCGCCGACATCCTGCTGACGCTGTTCGTGATCTTCATTGCCGCGCAGATCGGCGCGGAGATCGCGCAGCGGCTGAAACTGCCCGGCGTGGTCGGCGAGATCGCCGCCGGCTGCGTGGTCGGGCCCTCCGCACTGGGCTGGCTCACGCCCGAGCAGATCCTGCCCGGCACGCCGCTGGATGTGCTGGCCGAGATCGGCGTGGTGCTGCTGCTGTTCTCGGTGGGCCTGGAAACCCGCCTCGACGATCTGAAGAAGGTCGGCAAGAGCGCGTTCCTGGTCGGCGTGCTCGGCGTGATCCTGCCGTTCGGCCTCGGCGCACTGTGGGCGCACGGCGAAGGCTTCGACTGGATCAAGTCGCTGTTCGTGGCCGCCGCCTTCGTCGCCACCTCGGCCGGCATCACCGCGCGCGTGCTGCAGGAACTGGGCGTGCTGTCGCGGGTGGAGAGCCGGGTGATCCTGGGCGCGGCGGTGATCGACGACATCCTCGCCATGCTGCTGCTCGGCGTGGTGTCCTCGTTGCAGGGCGGCGGTGAATTGAATCTGCAGTCGCTGCTGCTCACCCTGGCCGGCGCCATCGGCTTCGTGGCGATCATCGGCTGGGGCGGCACCAAGGTGATGCGCCGCGGTTCCGGCTGGCTGGAAAAACCGATCAGCCCGCACTCGCCGCTGACCCTGGTGCTGGCGATCTGCCTGGGCCTGGCGTGGCTGTCCACGCGCTTCGGCCTGGCCGCCATCATCGGCGCCTTCCTCGCCGGCATGATCGCCTCTGAAACCCGTCAGCGCGAAGACCTCGAGCACAAGACCCTGCCCCTGCTCTCCTTCCTCACGCCGTTCTTCTTCGTCATCACCGGCGCCAAGGTGAGCCTGTCCGAACTGGCCAGCGTCGATGCGCTGGTGATGCTGGCCATCGTCACCGTGATCGCCATCGTCTCCAAGCTCGCCGGCGGCTTCCTCGGCGCGCTCTCGCTGGGCAAGCGCAGCGCCGCCATCGTGGGCTTCGGTATGGTGCCGCGCGGCGAGGTGGGCGTGGTGATCGCCGCACTGGGCCTGGCCGCCGGCGTGTTCAACGAACGCGTCTACGCCATCATCGTGGCGATGTCGCTGCTCACCGCGATGGTCACGCCGCCGGTGCTGGCGATGCTGCTCAAGCGGGCGCCGACGGCCCCCAGCGCCTAAGACGCTCCGACACTACGGTCGTCTGGCCCGGCTCGCTCGAGGCGCGATCGATCGGTTGATCGCTTCCAGTCGTTGCGCGATCGGCGCCAGGGTTGCTTTGCTCACACCCATCTCCTGGGCCATGGGCACCACCTTGCGCGCCACCTCGGCCATCGTCTGGATGATCGGTCGCGCCTGCGTTTCGGTCAGGTGGTAGTACGGCGCCAACTTCAACAGATCCTGCCGGGTCGGGTCCGGCGATGCACCACCGGCGAAAGTCATCGTGTGATAGCCGCCGGGCCCGGACATATACGTCAGGTCGTACGCGGGAGACATATCCCAGCGACCGTCCGGCCCTTTCACGAAAGCGAAGTTCTTGGCGTGATCGTCGCGCACGCTCATCGCCACATTGAAAACCGCGCGTGCATAGGCCTCCGCGTACGCATCGGGGGGCACCTGCAGCGCGTCCATCGCCTGCGCCAGGTTGGCGTAGTCCAGGCCGATCGCGCGATGGGAAAAATGCAGGAGACCGCCCAGCGTATGCGTGAACACGCTGCCGACCGGCGAGCGGTCGAAGCGTTCGGTCGCAAAAGCCGGCTTGCCTCGTATCGTCAGGATCACGCTGTCCATCACTCGCAACCCTGCGTCGCGGGCGCTCTGCATGTAGGCCTGCTCCAGCAGCGGCGCATCGTGGGGCTCATCGCGGCCGGCAAACTTGATCAGCCAGGATCGGTCCCCCTCCGCTGGCGCGCCAGCGGTCACCTTGGCGTAGCGAAAGTGCTCGTCGCAATCCACCATGACCTTGGGACGTGCGCCCTGGGGAGAGCTGCCAGCCTGCAAGAGCTCGTCGGACACCGCGTCGATGTGGCCTTCGATCAAGTGCTGCATGTCCCTGCCCAGCGCGTCGAGCGACATGACCTGCTCGAGGTCGTCCCCAATCACCGGCTGAAACGACAGCGAGCCCCACGCGCGATCGCCCAGGAACGCCAGGCGCGCGGCGGGCGTGATCAGCTCCGGAGGAATCCCCGCCCGTGCAAGCGCCTTGTCCATGAGGTACAGGCCCCAGCCATCGGGTAGCGCATCGTTGAGAAAACCGGGCAAGCCGAGGTACTCCGGCGGCAGCCCCTGCTCCTGGCGGCTGGACCAGACGCCCATGTCCGTGGGCAGGCGCAACGGGGAAAGATCCAGGCGCTGCGCTCGGGCCTCCTCGCTCCACTCGAAGTACGCCACAGCGTTGGCGCGCTCGTAGTTCAGGCGGCCCACCGGAACGGGCGCACCCAAGTGCGATGTCGACACTTCCACCTGGTGGATCGGGGCATGGAGCCACGCCGCAGAGATAGTCATGCCTTCTCCGACTTTTTCTTCGCGGTTGCAGGCGTCGAGCGCACACGCCGCCTCAGCACATTCGGTTCCTTGGCGCCGGTCAACTGGACGTACTGCTCGTGGGCCTTCAGATTCGGGAAATTCGGAGCGGCCAGCATGCTCAGAAAGTCGACGCCTTGGTTCAGCGCCAGGAGAATGCGCAGGAGATTCCACGAAGAGACCGCCTGGCCCTTTTCGACGGCCTTGATGGTCTGCACTGACACTCCTGCGCGCGCGGCCAGATCAGCCTGGCGCCACTTGAAGGCGATGCGCTGAAGGCGCAATCGCCGGCCCACTTCCAGCGGAAAATTGTCCATGGTCGGCACGTCCGGCCGATGCTGCGCCATCAGATCGCTCAGATCCCTCATGGAGGTCCACCGCCAGTAAAGTGCCTCTTATCATACCTTAATTAAGGTATCTCAAGAGAGCCTTTGAGAGGTGTTTTACCGCAGGCATTCAGGTGCCAAGGCCGCGACTTTCGATCAACCAGCGGCCGCCGACGCCGGCAGCGGCTAGCCGATTCACACCTCGCCGGATCGAACGCGAAGCGATCCGCTCAGCCCTTCACCGCCTGGTAAGCGCCCAGCGCCGCCGCCCGCGATTCACCCAGATCCACCATCGGCGCCGGATAGCCGGACTTGCGCAGCAGCGACGGATCCTTCCACGGCTCATGCCGCAGGGCCGGCACGGCGTTGGCCAGTTCGGGAATCCAGCGCGCCAGGTACTCGCCCTTGGCGTCGAACTTCTGCGACTGGCTGACCGGGTTGAACACGCGGAAATACGGCGCGGCGTCGGCGCCACAGCCGGCGACCCACTGCCAGCCCAGCGAGTTGTTGGGCAGGTCGGCGTCTACCAGCGTGTCCCAGAACCAGCGCGCGCCGTGGTGCCAGTGCTGGCGCAGGTTCTTGGTGAGAAAGCTGGCCACCACCATGCGCACGCGGTTGTGCATCCAGCCGGTGTGCCACAGCTCGCGCATGCCCGCATCCACCAGCGGGATGCCGGTGCGGCCGCGCTGCCAGCGCTCGATCAGCGTGTCGTCCGCTTTGGCCCAGGGGAAGCCGTCGAACTTCGGGTTGAAGTTGGCCGTGTGCGTTTCGGGGAAGTGGAACATCAGGTGATGGGCGAACTCGCGCCAGCCCAGCTCGCGCAGAAACGGCTCCACGTCCGGCCGCTTGCCGCCGCGCCTGGCCAGCAACGCGTGCAGGCCGGCCTGTGCCTGGCGCGGCGAGATCTCGCCGAAGTGCAGGTGCGGCGACAGCCGCGAGGTGCCGTGACGCGAGGGGATGTCGCGGCCTTCGGCGTAGTCGTTCACCGCGTCGTCGGCAAACAGCTCCAGCAGTTCCTGCGCGCCACGCTCGCCGGGCGTCCACGCCTTGGCCATGCCGGCATCCCAGCGGATGCGCGGCAGCAATTCCAGCGACTCCAGCGATACGCCGCCCTTGGCCGTTGCTCCGCGCAAGGGCCGCGGCACCGGCAGCGGCTCTGCGTCGTCGATCAGCGTGCGCAGGTTGCGCCAGAACGGCGTGAACACCCGGTACGGATCGCCCGTCTTGGTTTCCACCTGCCACGGCTCGCGCCACAGCGCCGCGTTGAAGCTGTGCGCGGCCACGCCCTGCTCGCGCAGCGCCTGCTTGATGTGCGTGTCGCGCGCGATGGCGGCCGGCTCGTACAGGCGGTTCCAGTACACCGCCTCGGCGCCGGTCGCCTCGATCAGTGCGGAGAGCTCGCCAAGGCTGTCGCCGGCACGCAGATGCAACTCGGCGTGGTGGGTGTGCAGCGAGGCGCGCAGGGCCTCAAGCGAATGATGCAGCCACCAGCGACTGGCCGCGCCAGGCGCCCAGTCGCGGTCTTCCCGCGGCGCGTGGATGTACACCGGCAACACGCGCTCGTGCGCGGCGCAGGCGGCATGCAAGGCGGGGTTGTCGGCCAGCCGCAGGTCGCGGCGCAGCCAGACGATGGCAAGAGACATGGGGCGTCCGGTGCGGGAATAGCCACAGGGTACGTGGAGCCCGGTGATGCAGATGCATGGCGGCGCACCGCCCACGCGGTGCCGCCGTACCGGCGCCGGATCAGCCCGTCTGGGACTGACGCTCCTGGGCGAGGTGGGCCGCGCTGTCCATCGCGATCAGCAACTCGTAGCCGCCGAACGGCTTGCGCAGGAACACGCTGCTTTCCGGAATTAGCGTCGCTTCCACACGGGGGTCGGCCGAGATCACTACCAGTGCCACCTCGGGGTAGCGCGTCATCGCCTCATGGCAGATGTCCACACCCGTGGCCTCGCCAGCGAGGATGACGTCGGCGATCAGCACATCCAGCCGCCCCAGCTGCGACATCACGTGCCGCGCCCCGTGCGAGCCGAGCGCACAGAACACCTCAAAGCCTTCCTTGCCTTCCAGCAGGATGCGCATGGTCTCAAGTACGGCAGGATCGTCGTCGACGATCAGGACCACCCGGGTGGTGCTCATTTCTTCCCCCAGCCCGCACCTACAGCAGATGCGGTGTTAGCCCCACAGTCTACCTGCGCGCCGGTCGCGCGGAAGAGTCCGTTTCCACCTTAGGAAAAAATCCTAGCCGGTTCGGATCACGGCGAAGGAGGAACGCCGACCGATGACGGCATTCAGGCCAGATAGCCGCCGGTCGAGCTGGCGAGCCAAAGCAGCAGCACGGCCACCAGCACCAGCGTCGCCGCCAGCCCCACCGCATCGATCACCGCTTCGATCCGCATGTCGAAAAGTCCGCCCAAGGAGCGCACAGCTTGGGCAGCTCATCTTTCTGGGAGATGACAGCTCAGCCGGAAACAGGCCGGGACGCCAGGAGACGCAAGAACTCCGTCATCGCCGTCGCGTCGATGACCCGCCCGCTTGGCCCCAGCATGTCGTACACGCGTTCCAGCATCCCGGACAAATCGCCGGGGAGACATCCGTTCGACGACAACTCGACAACACCGCCGAGTAGGCATAACGCGATCGACGTGCGCTTCGCATCGAAGGAGGGCGACGAAGGCGTTGCACCCGCGCCGATGTCCAGCGGGCCGGGCGCATGCGCACCCGCGTCGACCCCGGGCGTCTCGCCCACGTCGTCGATGGCGTCGCCGGCCCACATCGCGCCCTCACCCGTCATCAGCCAGACCAGCGAAACCCCCAACACCCGCGCCAATACGAGACAACGGGCGCGCGACGGGTCGCTTTTGCCATCGCGCCAGCTGCGAACCAGGCTTTCGCTAAACCCACATCGACGACCGATCTCCGTGGCGCCGTGGAAATGCTTCGCGAGCAGTTGGATGCGCTCGGCAAAACTGCTCGAAGAAACATGGGTCGGCAACGGGGATTCACTCATAGACGCTTACCGCGCAGGATTCGATTCGATGCAGGCCAGCCGCGGCGTCGCCACGCCCCCAAGGCGATGCGCGCGGCGCGACGGACCGCCCCATGGCCCGTCACTTCAATAGTTACGATATAACATAACCGAAGCGCAGCGCACCTACGCCAGTGCTCGAGGGCGATCGCTGCCTGCGGAGTGCATCCCACTTCTCAAACAGGGGGGAGGAAGTGGGCCCGGGGCCGCTCTTCCGTCCGCATCCGGCCGGCACGTGGGGTGCCCACGCACGTGTGTGCGATGGGTCGCTCAAGGGCGCATACGCGGGCGGCGCGAGTTGGAGGCCTTTCTCCTCCCTACGCCGGGTCGCTCCCCAAGCGGCGTTTCCACTGCCGCTGCCGATCGATCTGCGTGGCGCCGTTGAACTACGCCGCAAGCCACGGGATGCCCCGCGCAAAACGACTTGAACGCCACGCGCCAAAGCCGCGATCTGGAGGGCGCCGCACCCGCGGCTGGCGGCTCGCGGGGCACCGCCCAGTTGAATCTTTTCGGGCGGATGCTCGACACTCCAAGTCGTCGATGTAAACGTTTTCATCGTTGCCGCGCCGCACCCCGTTTAACCCATTGGTCAGCGGCGCCGGCGCTTTGCCCAACTCCACCCAAGGACGTCCGCCATGCCCACCCCGCCCCGCGGACGTCCCCGCCGCCTGCTCGCTTGGTTCGCCATCGCGGCGTTGTGCTTCTGGCACAGCTTGGCCCTCGCCGCCCCCGGCGTGCCGGCCGCGCATGCCGTGCTCGAACGCCTGATGCCCCACCTGGCGCCGCAGATCCACCTCACGCTCGCGCCCCGGCCCGACGGCAAGGATTACTTCCGCATCACCGGCAGCGCCGGCGACATCGAAGTGAGCGGTGGCACCATCCCCACCCTGCTCTACGGCGTGAACCACTACCTCACCACCGTGGCGCACCTGCAGGTGTCGACCAACGGCAGCCAGCTCGGACCGCCCGGCCTGGTGTTGCCCGCGCCGCCCGCGCCGATCGAGCAGGCGGCGCGGTACCGCTGGCGCTTCGCGCTGAACGAGAACACCGACGGCTACACCACGCCCTACTGGGACGAGGCGCGCTGGCAGCGCGAGATCGACATCCTCGCCCTGCACGGCACCAACGCCATGCTGCTGGAGCGCGGCATGGACACCGTGCTGTACCGCACCTTCCGCGACGCCGGCTACGACGACGCCGCGATTCGCGCCTGGATCACCAGCCCGGCGCACCAGAACTGGCAGCTCATGGGCAACATGTGCTGCTTCAACGGGCCGATCTCGCGCGCGCTGCTGGACAAGCGCGCCGCCTCGGCCCGGCACATCGTGGCGATGCTGCGCGCCGTGGGCATCGCACCGGTGCTGCAGGGCTACTACGGCATGGTGCCGGCCGACTTCGCCAGGCGGCACCCGGGCGCGCACGTGGTCGACCAGGGCGAATGGTGCGGCTTCACCCGTCCGGGCTGGCTCGACCCGCGCGACCCCTGGTTCGCCAAGCTGGCCGCGTCGTTCTACCGGCACGAGCGCGAGCTGCTGGGCGACGCGCCGATCTACGACATGGAGATCTTCCAGGAAGGCGGCGGCGCCGGAGGCGTACCGGTGGGGCCGGCGGCCCAGGCCGTGCAACAGGCCCTGCTGCGGGCGCATCCCGACGCGCTGTGGATGCAGATGGCCTGGCAGAAGAACCCGCTGCCGGAGCTGGTGGCCGCGGTGGACCCGGCGCACATGCTCATTGTGGACATCGAGCAGGGCCGCATCGCCCGCAACGACCGCGACGCCCAGTTCCACGGCATCCCGTGGCTGTTCGGCGGGCTGTGGGAATTCGGCGGTCGCACCACGCTGGGCGCGCCGCTGTACGACTACGCCGTGCGCCTGCCCACGATGGCCGCGCAGCCGGGCAGCCGCATCGTCGGCACCGGCCTGTTCACCGAGGGGCTGGACACCAACCCATTCGCGTTCGCGCTGTACACCTCGATGGCCTGGCACACCACGCCGGTGGATCTGGACCAGTGGGCTCGCGACTACGCGGTGCGCCGCTACGGCGGCGACGACCCGCACGCCGAACGCGCCTGGCAGATCCTGCGCCGCACCGCCTACGGCTTCCGCGCCGATCCGCCGCCGGGCGGCGGCGAGCGCGATGCCGCGCACGATTCGCTGTTCGCCGCCGAGCCGTCGCTCACCACCCGCCACGCCGCCACCTGGTCGTCCGACCGGCCGCGCTACGACCCGGCCGAGCTGGCCCCGGCGCTGACCGAGCTGCTGCAGGTGGCCCCGGCGCTGCGCCGCACCGACACCTACCGCTACGACCTCGTCGACGTGGCCCGCCAGGTGCTGGCCAACGAGAGCCGCCGGCTGCTGCCGCTGATCGGCCAGGCCTATACCGCGCGCGACAAACCGCGCTTCGCCGCGCTCACCGCCGAATGGCTGCGCGACATGCGCATGCAGGACACCCTGCTGCAGACCCACCGCGACTTCCTGCTCGGCGCCTGGCTGGCGCGGGTGCCGCCGTGGGCATCCTCACCTGGTGAGCTGGCCCGGCTGAACTACGACGCGCGCTCCATCCTCACCACCTGGGGCGAGCGCAAGGCCGCGGTCGACGGCGGCCTGCGCGACTACGCCAACCGCGACTGGGCCGGCCTGGTGGGCGACTACTACCTGCCGCGCTGGCGGATGTTCTTCGCCTCGCTGCAGCGCGCGCTGGATACCGGCAAGCCACCGCAGCCGATCGACTGGTACGCCTTCGGCGACCGCTGGAACCACAGCCACACCCGCTACGCCGCCGAGCCGCACGGCGACGCCTACGCCCAGGCGCTGGCCATTGCCCGCGCACTGCAGCTTGCCCCCACCGACGAGGCCCACCCTTGAACACCCCGATCGCCCCACCCTCGCGCCTGCGCGCCATCGACCTGCTGCGCGGCCTGACCATTGCCTTCATGATCATGGCCAACAACAACGGCGGCCCGCACGCCTGGTGGGCGTTCAAGCACGCCGACTGGAACGGCTTCACCCCCACCGACCTGGTATTCCCCACCTTCCTGTTCCTGGTGGGCGTGGCGATCGTCTACTCCACCGCGGCACGCTTCGCCCGTGGCGACTCCCGCAGCACGGTGCTCACCCACGCGCTGTGGCGTGCGGGGGTGCTGTTCGTGTTCGGCCTGGTGGTCAACAGCTTTCCGCATATCGACCTGGCCACCATGCGGTTCTACGGGGTACTGCAGCGCATCGCCGCCTGCTACCTGCTGGCCACGGCGCTCTACCTATGGCTGCCGTCGTGGCGGGTGTGGCTGGGCGTGATCGTCGCGGCGCTGCTCGGCTACTGGTGGCTGATACGCTTCGTGCCGGTGCCCGGGCTGGGCCTGCCGGTGCGCGACATCCCGCTGCTCGACCCGGACGCCAACCTCGCCGCCTGGCTCGACCGCCAGCTCTTCAGCGCCGCGCACCTGTACGAGCGCACCCGCGATCCGGAAGGCCTGCTCAGCACCCTGCCGGCGCTGGCCACCACGGCCATCGGCATCCTCGCCGGCCAGTGGCTGCGCAGCACACGCGACCTGCCGCGCAAGGTCCGCGGCCTGCTGGTGGCCGGGCTCGCCTGCGTGGCGCTCGGCGCGCTGTGGAACCTCGGCTTCCCGATCAACAAGAAGCTATGGACCAGCGCCTACGTGCTGTTCGCCGGCGGCTGGAGCGTGCTGCTGCTGGCGTTCTTCCTGTGGGCGGTGGACATCGCCAAACCGGCCGGTCCGAGTCGGCGCCCGCCCGCCTGGCAGATGCCGCTGCGCGTGCTCGGCACCAACGCCATCTTCGCCTACATGCTCTCCGAGCTGCTGGCAGCCGGCCTGTGGAACATCCATCTCGCCGACGGCCGCCCCGTGGCCGACGTCATCGGCACCGCCTTCGAGACCACGCTGGGCCAGAATGGCTTCATGGCGCTCACCTACGCGCTGCTCTACCTGGCGGTGTGCTGGGTGCCCACCTATGTGCTGTACCGCCGGGGGATCTTCCTCAAGGTGTAATGGCGCGGAGGAAAACGGCCGTTGCCGCTCCCTCCGCGCCGATCCAGCTACTGGTACGTCGGGTGCTCGCGCACCACGTGTGAGGTGTTGCTCATGGGCATTTGCGTGGGCAGTGCGAGGTAGGTGGCTTCCTCCTCGCGTACGCCGGGTTTCACCACGAGCGGCGGCTCCAGCCGCTGTGGGCCATCGATCTCGCGGAGAATGTCTCGCAGCGCGTCCACATCGCGGTAGATGGCGTCGCCCATCACCGTAAGCGTGGCTTCCGAAAGCTCAGCGTGA
>NZ_JBQCCF010000070.1:0-34414 GCF_051962475.1 Dyella sp. | reverse complement strand
GAGTCCGGGGCAGGCTCTGTGCGCGAATGCTCTTGCTCCTGATCGACATCGAAGCCAAGAGCACGTCGCGCACAGGGTGCGCTCCTACATGGCCGGCAAGGGGCGCCGGGCAGGCGCTGGAGTCCTCATCTTCTGCTGCGTCCGGGTTTTCGGGCATCTGGGGTGCATTCGCCATCCCGACCAGCTACGGTTTCGCAATATTTTGCGAATCAGGGGGCTGCATGACCGATCAAGCCGCGACGGCACCGAACGCGCCGGACTTCCCGCAGACGCTGGGCCATCCGCGTCCGCTGTGGATGCTGTTCATGACCGAGTTCTGGGAGCGCTTTGCCTTCTACGGCATGCGTTGGGCGCTCACGCTGTACATCGTGGCGCAGTTCTTCGGCGGCGATCCGGCGGGCCAGGCGTATGCCAGCCGCACCTACGGCGCGTATCTGGCACTGGTCTATGCGGCGGCGGTGTTCGGCGGCTACGTGGCGGACAAGGTGATCGGCTACCAGCGCTCGATCCTGCTCGGCGCGGTGGTGATGGCCAGCGGCCTGTTCCTGATCATGTGGCCGAACCAGGACGTGTTCCTGCTCGGGCTGTCCACGGTGATCGTCGGCAACGGCCTGTTCAAACCGAACATCTCCTCGATGGTCGGGCAGCTGTATGGGCAGGGCGATCCGCGCCGCGACCGCGGCTTCACGCTGTTCTACATGGGCATCAACGGCGGTGCGCTGGTGGCGCCGCTGCTCACCGGCTGGCTGGCCAGTTACCTCAGCGGCACGCCGCTGCAGCAGAACTACAAGGCGGTGTTCCTGGCCGCGGGCTTGGGCATGCTGGTGAGCCTGGCGTGGTTTGCCTGGGGACGGCGCCAGCTCAAGGGTGTCGGCCGGCCGGCACCGGAGCAGGCGTCGCTGGTGCGCGTAGCGTATGTGGCAATCGGCTGCGTGCTGGCGATTCCGTTGGTCTACCTGCTGATGGCCAAGGCCGGTGCGATCGCCCTGCAGTGGCTGCTCAGCGCGATGTTCGTGGCGCTGTCGCTGATGCTGCTGGTGGAAGGCATCCGTGCCGGACGCGTGCAGCGTGACCGGGTGATCGCGATGCTGCTGATCTTCGCCTTCAACGTATTGTTCTGGATGTTCTACGAACAGGCCGGCAGCTCGTTCAACTTCCTGGCGCAGAACCTGGTGGACCGGGAGATGTTCGGCGGCTGGGTGTTCCCGGTTGGCTGGTTCCAGTCGGTCGCGCCGCTGGCGATCGTGCTGCTGGCACCGCTGGTGTCGATCACCTGGGGCTGGATGGATGCGCGTGGCGCCGAGCCGTCGATCCCGCGCAAGTTCGGCCTGGGGCTGCTGTTCAATGCGCTGGCCTTCGTGGTGCTGATGTTTGCGCTGTCGCAACTGGTCGACGGCACCGGCCACATCCCGTTCTGGCCGCTGGTGCTGGTGTACGTGATGCAGGTGATCGGCGAGCTGTGCCTGTCGCCGATCGGCCTGTCGATGACCACCAAGCTGGCGCCGGCGCGCATGGTGGGTTTCGCGATGGGCGGCTGGTTCCTCTCCACCGGCATCGGCAACAACCTGTCAGGCATCTTCGCCGGCCACGTCAGCGGCGAGAGCGGGATGACCGTGGCCTCGGCGCTGGGCGGCTTCACCTTCAGTTTCTGGCTGCTGGTGATCCCTGGGGCGTTGCTGTTCCTGGCGGCGCCGTTGATCGCGCGGTTGATGCACGGGGTGAAGTGAGGCGAGCGGGCCGCACGTGCCTCAGGCGGTGGCGCGGTCCTGCAGCTTGTCGAGGATCCGTCCCAGCCAATGGCGCTCCTCCTCGCTGAGCTTCTGCAGCACCTCCTGCTCGCGCGCGCGCGCCATCGGCGCCACCACCTCGTGAATGGCCCAGCCTTCCTCGGTGAGGTCGAGCACCGAGCGGCGCTTGTCGTTGTCGTCCATGTGCCGGCTGACCCGGCCCGCCTCGACCAGTCGCGCCAGGGCGCGGCTCACGGCGACCTTGTCCATCGCCGTGCGGTCGGCCACCTGGCGCGCGGACAAGCCCTCGTAGCGCGCCAGCACGGCCATCACGCGCCACTCGGTCATGCTCAGGTCGTAGCGCTTCTGGTAGTCGTTGGCGATGCCCTGGCTGATCGTGTTGGAGAGGATCGAGAGCCGGTAGGGCAGGAAGTGCTCCAGCTCAAGCGGGGCGTGCTGGACACCAGGCGGCGTGGCTTTACGGGGGGTGGGCACTGCGGCGACGCTCCTTGCAATTGGTTACACATGTAACTATAACGGTGGGCTCATGCGGCTTCCGCCGCCGGCAGGTGATGCTGGCGCGGGCCGCATCCGTGACATTAGCGCAGCCAACGCAGGAGAGCGCCATGACCGCCCAACCCAACGTCGCCCAGCCCAACCTCGGCATGCAGGTCACCACGTTCGAGAACCCGATGGGCATCGACGGCTTCGAGTTCGTCGAGTTCGCCGCACCGGCCGATCAGGCCGCCGCAATGCACGACCTGTTCAAGCGCATGGGCTTCACCGCGGTGCTGCGCCACAAGCGCCGTGCGATCACCGTCTACCGCCAGAACGGGGTGAACTTCCTGCTCAACGAAGAGCCCGATTCCTTTGCCGCCGATTTCGCCGCCCAGCACGGCCCCAGCGCCTGCGGCTTCGCGATCCGCTTCA
Organism: Dyella sp.; assembly: GCF_051962475.1. Lineage (GTDB taxonomy): Bacteria > Pseudomonadota > Gammaproteobacteria > Xanthomonadales > Rhodanobacteraceae > Dyella_A. The sequence goes on along the minus strand of NZ_JBQCCF010000070.1, from coordinate 31,757 downwards.
AGAAGTCCGGCGACGAGGTGCTGGCCACCGTGCTCGGCAACGGCGGCGAAGCGGTGGAGCACAAGGCCGACACCCGCGCGGTGAACGCGCCCGTGGTCAAGGGCATCGGCGACTGCATGCTGTACCTGGTGGACCGCTACGGCGCGGCCGGCAGCATCTACGACGGCGACTACGAGCCGATCCCGGGTGCCGAGCAGAAGCCGGCCGGCTTCGGGCTGACCTTCATCGACCACCTCACGCACAACCTCTACTTCGGCAACATGCAGAAGTGGTCGGATTACTACGAGCGCCTGTTCAACTTCCGCGAGATCCGCTACTTCGACATCAAGGGCGCCAAGACCGGCCTGGTGTCCAAGGCGATGACTGCGCCGGACGGCATCGTGCGCATCCCGCTCAACGAGTCCAACGACCCGAAGAGCCAGATCAACGAGTACCTCGACGCGTACCAGGGCGAGGGCATCCAGCACATCGCCTGCTTCACCGACGACATCTACAGCACGGTCGAGAAAATGCGTGCTGCTGGCGTGGAGTTCCTCGATACCCCGGACACCTATTTCGACGTGATCGACATGCGCGTGCCGAACCATGGCGAGGACGTGCCGCGCCTGCGCAAGAACAAGATCCTGATCGACGCCGACATGGAGACCAAGCAGCGCAAGCTGCTGCAGATCTTCACCCAGAATTGCGTTGGCCCGATCTTCTTCGAGATCATCCAGCGCAAGGGCAACGAGGGCTTTGGCGAGGGCAACTTCCAGGCGTTGTTCGAGTCGATCGAGCGGGACCAGATGAAGCGCGGCGTACTCTAAATAAGGGCATCTCCACATGGCGACGATGGCGGGCAACGGTTACCAGTCGGGTTTCGGCAACGAGTTCGCCACCGAGGCACTGGCCGGCGTGCTGCCCACCGGGCAGAACTCGCCGCAGCGCCTGGCGCACGGTCTCTACGCCGAGCAGCTCTCCGGCACCGCGTTCACCGCGCCGCGGCGCGAGAACCGGCGCAGCTGGCTCTACCGCATCCGCCCCGCGGCGATGCACAAGCCGTTCGCGCCGCTCGCCCATGCCACGTTCCACAATCGCTTCGACGAGGCGCCGGCCACGCCCAACCAGCTGCGCTGGGATCCGTGGCCGATGCCGCAGGCGCCCACCGATTTCCTGGACGGCCTGGTCACCGTTGCTGGCAACGGCGGCGCTGCGGAGCAGGGCGGTGTGGGCATGCACGTCTACGCTGCGAACCGCTCGATGCAGGGCCGGTTCTTCTACGACGCCGACGGCGAGCTGCTGATCGTGCCGCAACTCGGTCGGCTGCGGCTGGCCACCGAATTTGGCGTGCTGGACGTGGCTCCGCTGGAGATCGCGGTGAGTCCGCGCGGCGTGCGCTTCCGCGTCGAGCTGCTGGACGGCGAGGCGCGCGGCTACGTGGCGGAGAACTTCGGCGCGCTGCTGCGGCTGCCGGATCTGGGGCCGATCGGCGCCAACTCGATGGCGCTGCCGCGCGACTTCCTGGCGCCGGTGGCGGCTTACGAAGACCTCGAGGGGGACTTCAAGCTCGTCGCGAAATTTCAGGGTGCGCTGTGGCAGGCCGAAATCGGCCACTCGCCGCTGGACGTGGTCGCATGGCACGGCAACTACGCGCCGTACAAGTACGACCTCACCCGCTTCAATACGGTCGGCTCGATCAGCGTGGACCATCCGGACCCGTCGATCTTCACCGTGCTCACCTCGCCCAGCGACACAGCCGGCACGGCCAACATGGATTTCGTGATCTTCCCGCCGCGCTGGCTGGTGGCCGAGCACACGTTCCGTCCGCCGTACTTCCACCGCAACGTGGCGAGCGAGTTCATGGGCTTGATCGAAGGTGCCTACGACGCCAAGGCCGGCGGCTTCGCGCCGGGCGGCATGAGCCTGCACAACTGCATGAGTGGCCACGGCCCGGATGCGGCCAGCTTCGAGAAAGCCAGCGCCGCCGACGTGAGCCAGCCGGACCACCTCACCGGCACCATGGCTTTCATGTTCGAGACCCGCAAGGTGATCCGCCCGACGGCGCAGGCGCTGTCGGCGCCGGGGTTGCAGGACGACTACTACACCTGCTGGCAGGGCATCGCGAAGCACTTCAAATCGGAGCAGGCATGAAAGCCGCGAGGCCGATCGCGCTGCTGGCGGCGACGCTTGCTGGCTGCAGCGGGCAGTCCGGAGCGGACGCGGAGCGAACACCGTCCGCTGCCGCAAGCGCGCCCGCGCCGTCGACCACGGCCATGGCAGCACCCGCCGCGCGTTCTACCGAAAGTGCGGCGGAGAATGGCCAGTCCAGCGAAGGCCTGCCCCGCTTCGACGGCTATGGCGATATGCGCTTCGGCATGGACGAGGCCGCCTTCCGGCGCGCCTGGCAAGGCGATCTGGCCGGCACCGTGGATGCGGCCGGCGGCTGTTCCGTGCTGCGCCCGGTGTGGGTGAAGCAACCGCGCGATTTCGGCTTCCTGTTCGAGCAGGGGCGCTTCGCCCGCTATGACGTCGGCACGGCGAAAGAGGCGGCGCCCGGCGGTGGCAAGGTCGGCATGGACGTGGCTGGCATCCGTGCGCGGTACGGCGATCGCGTGCAGGCCACACCGCACAAGTACGTGGCCGGTGCGCAGTACCTGCGTGTCGCCTCACCCGATGACAAGAGTGCGCTGGTGTTCGAAACCGACGCTACCGGTAAGGTGACGCGCTGGCGCGTCGGCGTGACGCCGCAAATTGATTACGTTGAAGGCTGCGGCTGAGGCCGCTGGGCAGGAGAATCCAAGCAATGAAACTGGGCAGTCTCAAGGAAGGCGGCCGTGATGGCACGCTGATCGTGGTCAGCCGCGATCTCACTCACGCCGCGCGCGCCACCGCCATCGCTCCCACGCTGCAGGCGGCGCTGGACGACTGGCACAACGCCGCGCCGCGTCTCAACGCGCTGTACGACGAGGTGAACGCGGGCACGGCGCAAGGTCGCTTCGCGCTGGACCTCAACGCGCTGGCCGCGCCACTGCCGCGCGCCTACGAGTTCGTCGACGGATCGGCCTACCTGCCGCACGTGGAGCGCGTGCGCAAGGCGCGTGGCGCCGAGGTGCCGGAGAGCTTCTACACCGACCCGCTGATGTATCAGGCCACCAGCGCCGGTTTCCTGGGGCCGCGCGATCCGGTCGTCGTTCCCAGCGAGGACTACGGCATCGACCTGGAGGCCGAAGTACTGGTGGTGACCGGCGACGTGCCGATGGCGGTGACGCCCGCGCAGGCCGCGGAGCACATTCAGCTGATCGGCCTGGTCAACGACGTCAGCCTGCGCGGGTTGATCCCCGGTGAGCTGGCCAAGGGTTTCGGCTTTCTGCAGTCCAAGCCGCGCTCGGCGCTGTCGCCGGTGCTGGTGACGCCGGACGAGCTGGGCGACGCATGGCAGGACACCAAGCTGCACCTGCCGATGCGTACCTGGATCAACGGCCAGTGGTTCGGCCAGGCCGAGTGCGGCGTGGACATGCAGTTCAACTTCGCCCAGCTGGTGGCGCACGCCGCCAAGACGCGCCCGCTCACCGCCGGCACCCTGGTTGGCTCCGGCACCATCGCCAACCACGACACCTCGCTGGGTGCGTCCTGCCTGGCCGAGCAGCGCACGGTGGAGACCCTGCGCGACGGCAAGCCGGCCACGCCGTTCCTGAAGTACGAGGACACCGTGCGCATCGAGGTCACCGATGTGGCCGGGCACTCGATTTTCGGCGCCATCGAGCAGGTGATCGCGCCGCTGAAGGCGTGAGTCGGGCGGCCACGTCTGGCCGCACCCTGCAGATCCCGGCGCGGCGGCGGCTGCCACTGCGCCGCTCGGCCGGGCGTGCTTGCGCCCGCGCGATCTGCGAAAGCCGCAGGCCCGCGATGCGCCGGCCGCATATGGACAGGACGACTCGTTATCACGCCGTCGGGCGTGGCTGGCTAGAATCGGCGGTCATATGACCGGATCGCCCATGACGCCCCTCGCTTCGCCCGCCCACGTCTCCCACCTCAAGCGATTGGAGGCCGAGAGCATCCACATCCTGCGTGAGGTGGCGGCCGAGTTCCGCCATCCGGTGATGATGTATTCGGTCGGCAAGGATTCCTCGGTGCTGCTGCATCTGTTGCAGAAGGCCTTTTATCCGGCGCCCCCGCCGATCCCGCTGCTGCACGTCGATACCACCTGGAAATTCCGCGAGATGATCGCTTTCCGCGACCGCCGCGCGGCCGAGGTGGGCGCCAAGTTGATCGTGCACATCAATCAGGAAGGCGTGCGCCAGGGCGTTGGCCCGTTCACCCACGGCGCCACCGTGCACACGGACATCATGAAGACCCAGGCACTGAAGCAGGCGCTGGACGCGCACGGTTTCGATGCCGCCATCGGTGGCGCGCGCCGCGACGAGGAAAAGTCGCGTGCCAAGGAGCGCGTGTTTTCCTTCCGCACCGCCCAGCATCGCTGGGATCCCAAGCGCCAGCGGCCCGAGCTGTGGAACCTCTACAACGGTCGCATCGCCAAGGGCGAGAGCGTGCGCGTGTTCCCGCTGTCCAACTGGACCGAGCTGGACATCTGGCTCTACATCTACCGCGAGGCGATCGAAGTGCCGTCGCTGTACTTCGCCGCGCCGCGCCCGGTGGTCGAGCGCGAGGGCATGCTGCTGATGGTCGACGACGAGCGCCTGCCGCTTGAGCCAGGGGAGCAGCCGCAGATGCGCAAGGTGCGCTTCCGCACGCTGGGCTGTTATCCGCTCACCGGCGCGATCGAATCGGAGGCCGACGATCTGCCCAAGGTGATCCAGGAGATGCTCATCGCACGCACCTCCGAGCGGCAGGGACGGGCGATCGATCACGATCCGTCCGCCTCGATGGAAAAGAAAAAGCAGGAGGGGTACTTCTGATGGGCCGCGAACCGAACCTCTCGGTGGACGACTACCTCGCCCGCCACGAATCGAAGGATCTGCTGCGCTTCATCACCTGCGGCAGCGTGGACGACGGCAAGAGCACGCTGCTGGGTCGCCTGCTGTACGACACCAAGCTGCTGTTCGATGACCAGCTCGCGGCGCTGGAGGGCGATTCGCGGCGGCATGGCACGCAGAACGGCGAGCTGGATTTCGCGCTGCTGGTCGATGGCTTGTCGGCCGAGCGCGAGCAAGGCATCACCATCGACGTGGCGTACCGCTTCTTCACCACCGAGCGGCGCAAGTTCATCGTCGCCGACTGCCCAGGCCACGAGCAGTACACCCGCAACATGGCCACCGGGGCGAGTACGGCGGATCTTGCGGTGGTGCTGGTCGACGCGCGCAAGGGCCTGCTCACGCAGACTCGGCGGCACACCTACATTGCCGCGCTGCTGGGCATTCGCCACGTGCTGCTGGCGGTGAACAAGATGGACCTGGTCGGCTACGACGAGGCGACGTTCCGCGCCATCGAGGCCGACTACGCAGTGCTCGCGCAGAGCATGGGCATCGCTCAGGTCACCGCGATCCCGGTGTCGGCGCTGCGCGGCGAGAACGTCAGCACGCGCGCTGCCACGATGCCGTGGTGCGACGGGCCGAGCCTGCTCGAGCACCTGGAGACGGTCGCGATCGAGCCGCCGGCACAGACGCTGGGCTTCCGCCTGCCGGTGCAGTGGGTGTGTCGCCCGGACCAGAACTTCCGCGGCTACGCCGGGCCAGTGGTGGCCGGGTCGATCGCCCCGGGTGATGAGGTGGTCATCCTTCCCGGTGGCGCGCGCTCGCGCGTGGCGCGCATCGTCACCGCCGATGGCGACCGCAAGCAGGCGAACGTCGGTGACGCGATTTCGCTGACGCTGGAAGACGAGCGCGACATCAGCCGCGGCGACGTGATCGCCGCTGCGCACAACCCGCCGCAGGTGGCCGACCAGTTCGCCGCGCACCTGCTGTGGATGGACGAGTCGGCGCTGCTGCCCGGCCGCGGCTACTGGCTGAAGCTTGGCGCGCGCACCGTGGGCGCCCAGGTCACCGAGATCAAACACAAGATCGACGTGAACACCCAGGAAGAGCTGGCCGCCAAGCGGCTGGAGCTCAACGAGGTGGGCTACTGCAACCTCGGCCTGGACCAGCCGATCGCATTCGAGTCCTACGCGAACTGCCGCGAGCTCGGTGCGTTCATCCTGATCGATCGGCAGACCAACGCCACGGTCGGTGCCGGCACGCTGGACTTCGCCCTGCGCCGAGCCGACAACATTCACTGGCAGCACATGGACATCGACCGTGCGGCACGGGCGCGGATCAAGGGTCAGTCACCGGCCTGCCTCTGGTTCACCGGCCTATCCGGTTCGGGCAAGTCCACCGTAGCCAACCTGGTGGAGAAGCGGTTGTTCGCGCTGGGCCGGCACACCTATCTGCTGGACGGCGACAACGTGCGCCACGGCCTCAACCGCGACCTGGGCTTCACCGACGAGGATCGCGTGGAGAACATCCGCCGTGTGGCCGAGGTGGCCAAACTGATGGTCGACGCCGGGCTGATCGTGTTGGTGTCCTTCATCAGCCCGTTCCGCGAGGAGCGCCGCATGGCGCGCGAGCTGTTCGCGCCGGGCGAGTTCCACGAGGTCTTCGTCGACACGCCGCTGGCGGTGTGTGAGGCGCGCGACGTGAAGGGGCTGTACGCCAAGGCGCGCGCCGGCGGCATCAAGAACTTCACTGGCATCGACTCGCCCTACGAGGCGCCCGAGGTGCCGGAAGTGCATCTGCATGGCGGCGAGGAAGCGCCCGAACAGCTGGCCGAGCGGGTGATCCGCGAGTTGCTCGGCGAGCACTGAAGGCGCGACACGGGAGCGGCCGACCCTCTACGATGGCGCTCCCGACTTTTCCGCACGAGGCAGCTCATGTCGCACAACGTTACGCTCAAGGGCCATCCGGTCGAAGTGCTCGGCGATTTTCCCGCCGCAGGCGACAAGGCGGCCGGCTTCCGCCTGGTGGCCAAGGACCTGGCCGACGTCTCGCTCGCCGACTTCACCGGCAAGCGCAAGATCCTGAACATCTTCCCCAGCGTGGACACGCCGGTGTGCGCCGCCTCGGTGCGCCATTTCAATCAGGACGCCGCCGGGCTGGCCAACACGGTGGTGCTGTGCATCTCGGCCGACCTGCCGTTCGCGCAGGCGCGCTTCTGCGGCGCCGAGGGCCTGGACAACGTGGTAACGCTGTCGACCCTGCGCGGCGCGGATTTCCTCAAGCACTACGGCGTGGCGCTGGCCAGCGGTCCGCTGGCCGGGCTGGCGGCGCGCGCGGTGGTGGTGCTGGACGAGCACGATCACGTGAAGCACGCCGAGCTGGTGCCGGAAATCACCCAGGAGCCGGACTACGACGCGGCGCTGGCCAGCCTGCGCTGAGTGCGGCGATCCAACAAAAAAGGCGCCCCGAGGGGCGCCTTTTTCGTAGCTTCGGGCGTGGCTTACTTCGCCACCACCCGCACCATTTCCAGGCACTTGTTCGAGTAGCCCCACTCGTTGTCGTACCACGAGACGAGCTTGACGAAGGTGGAGTCCAGCGCGATGCCGGCCTCGGCGTCGAAGATCGACGTGCGCGCGTCACCGCGAAAGTCGGTGGCGACCACCTTGTCCTCGGTGTAGCCCAGGATGCCCTTGAGCGCGCCCTCGCTCTGCGCCTTCATCTCGGCGCAGATCTCGGCGTAGGTGGCGGGCTTTTCCAGCTCGCAGGTCAGGTCGACCACCGAGACGTCCGAGGTCGGCACGCGGAAGCTCATGCCGGTGAGCTTCTTGTTGAGCTCGGGAATCACCACGCCCACGGCCTTCGCCGCGCCGGTGGAGGAGGGAATGATGTTTTCCAGGATGCCGCGGCCGCCGCGCCAGTCCTTGTTGGACGGGCCGTCGACGGTTTTCTGCGTGGCGGTGGTGGCGTGCACGGTCGTCATCAGGCCGCGCTTGATGCCCCACTTGTCGTTGAGCACCTTGGCCAGCGGCGCCAGGCAGTTGGTAGTGCACGAGGCGTTGGAGATGATCGCCTCGCCCTTGTAGCTCTTGTCGTTGACGCCGTAGACGAACATCGGCGTGTCGTCCTTGGACGGGGCGGACAGGATCACCTTCTTGGCGCCGGCATCCAGATGCTTCTGCGCGCCTTCCTTGGTCAGGAAGATGCCGGTGGACTCGATCACCACCTCGGCGCCAACCTCGTCCCACTTCAGCGCGGCCGGGTCGCGCTCGGCGGTGAGGCGGATCTTCTTGCCGTTGACGACCAGGGTGTTGCCCTCGACCGCCACGGTGCCCTTGAAGCGGCCGTGCACGGAGTCGTACTGCAGCATGTAGGCGAGGTAATCGGGCTCGAGCAGATCGTTGATGGCGACGATCTCGATGTCGTCGTTGAAGTTCTGCACGGCTGCACGCAGCACGTTGCGCCCGATGCGGCCGAAGCCGTTGATGCCCACCTTGATCGTCATTGCCTCGACTCCTGCGTCTGGCGTGGATTGTGGAAACTAGCGCGTAATTCTAGCAGGGCCCTGACGGGGGTGGACCCGGGTACGCCGCCGCAGGGCTGTCACCGGCCTGTGGCAGACTTCCGAGCCCTCCCCAACGCACAAGTTGCCCTTCATGTCTTTGCGCCTTCCCCGACTTGCTTCCGTCCTCTGCGCCGGCGCGTTCGCACTGGCCTCGCCGCTCGCCCAAGCCTGGGGGCCGGAGGGCCACGCCATCGTGGCCGACATTGCCCAGCAGCATCTGGACGCGCGCGCCGCGGCGCAGGTGCAGGCGCTGCTCGGACTCGAGGGGCTGAGCCGGCTGGACCAGATCTCCTCCTGGGCCGACGGCAACCGCAAGGAGCGCCCCCGCACCGGTGGCTGGCATTACGTGGACATTCCGCTGCAGGCAGACGCCTATGTGCCGGCCCGCGACTGCGCGCGCGACAACTGCGTCGTGGCGCAGATCAGCCACTTCAGCCAGGTGCTGGCGGACCGCTCCGCCTCCCTCGCCGTGCGGCTGGAGGCGCTGAAGTGGGTGGTGCACTTCGTGGGCGACGTGCACCAGCCGCTGCATGCCGAAGACGATGACGACAAGGGGGGCAACACCGTGCAGCTGCAGTTCTTCGGGCGCGGCACGAACCTGCACGCGATGTGGGACGGCGGCGTATTGCGCCAGGCCCTGAATCTGGTGCCCGGCCCGAACTACACCTTCGACCACGCCCAGGTGCAGGCCGACGCGATGCAGCTGGACGCCTCGATCCGCCCGGCCGACCGCGCCGCATGGTCGGCCATCGGCGCGCTGCCGCAGTTATCTACCCAGACGGTCGCATGGGCGATGGAGTCGCACCGCCTGGCCCGTGACGTGGCCTACGCGCACCTGGACGGGCGCAACCAGGCCGGCTGGTCGGCGCGTTACCAGGCGGTCGCGTGGCCGGTGGTGCGCACCCGGCTGCAGCAGGGTGGGGTGCGGCTGGCCGCAGTGCTCAACGAGCTGCTCGGCAATTGATTTGGACGTCCGTTCGGCCGCGTATTGAAATCGAATGCAGTATGGCTCGACGCCCCGCTTCTGCTAGGTTTGCACGATGACCCAGACTCCTCTTCGCCGTACCAAGATCGTCGCCACCCTCGGCCCCGCCACCGACGCGCCGGGCATGCTCGAGAAGATCATCGCCCAGGGCGTGAACGTGGCTCGGCTCAACCTTTCGCACGGCGCACCCGACGACCACCGCGCCCGCGCCAACGCGGTGCGTGAGGCCGCGGCCAAGGTCGGCGTGGAGGTCGGCATCCTGGCCGACCTGCAGGGTCCGAAGATTCGCGTGGAGAAGTTCGCCAATGGTCCGGTGATGCTGGAGCCGGGCGACGCGTTCACGCTGGACTGCCGCGCCGATGCGCCGGAGGGCGATGCGACCCGCGTCGGCGTGAGCTATCTCAACCTGCCCAATGACGTGCAGCCGGGCGACGTGCTGCTGTTCGACGACGGCCTGGTCGCGATGGAGGTGGTGTCGATCGACGGCGCCCAGATCCATTGCCGCGTGACCATCGGCGGCAAGCTGTCCAACCGCAAGGGGCTGAACCGTCAGGGTGGCGGGCTCTCGGTCGATGCGCTGTCTGACAAGGATCGCAACGACATCAAGCTGGCTGCCGAGATCGGCGCCGACTTCCTGGCCGTCTCGTTCGTGCGCTCGGCGGCGGACATGCACACCGCGCGCCGCCTCATGAAGGAAGCCGGCGGTGATGCTGGCATGGTCGCCAAGATCGAGCGTGCCGACGCCATCCCGGTGCTGGGCGAGATCATCGACGCGTCCGACGTGGTGATGGTGGCGCGCGGCGACCTGGGCGTGGAGATCGGCGACGCCGAGCTGCCGGGTCTGCAGAAGAAGATCATCCGCGAGGCGGTGCAGCGCAATCGCGCCGTGATCACCGCCACGCAGATGCTGCAGTCGATGGTGCACTCGCCGATCCCGACCCGCGCCGAAGTGCTGGACGTGGCTAACGCCGTCATCGACGGCACCGACGCGGTCATGCTGTCGGAGGAGTCGGCCGCCGGTGCGCATCCGGACAAGGCGGTGGCGGCGCTGTGCCGCATCTGCCTGGGGGCGGAGCGCCAGTTCGAGCCCAAGGACGACCGCATGCTCGACGCCGGGCTGCAGCTGGACCGCGCCGACCAGGCGATCGCCATGGCCGCGATGGTGCTGGCCGGCCATCTTGGCGTGCGAGCGATCGTAGCGCTGACCGAATCGGGCGCCACCGCGCAGTGGCTGTCGCGTTACCGCAGCGCGGTGCCGATCTACGGCATGTCGCCGTTCGGCGAGGCGCGCCGACGCATGCAGGTGCTGCGCGACGTGCATCCGGTGGAATTCAGCCACGGCGAGCAGCAGAGCATGGCCGCCTCCACCCGCGCCGCGGTGCGCCTGCTGTTCGAGCAGGGCAAGCTGGGCGAGGGCGACCGCGTGGTCATCACCTATGGCGACCGCGTCGGCCACGTCGGCGGCACCAACACGCTCAAGCTGCTGCTGGTTGGCGCCGACGGCATCGTGGAGAGCCTGCGCGACCTGTGATGCGCAAGGCCGCGGGGACGCTAGACTGGCGTCCCCACCCGCGATCTCCGGAGGCCTCCCATGAACACCCTGCTTCGCGTGCAGCTGCCGCTCTGCCTGCTGGCCCTGGCGGCGGCCTTTCCGGCCATGGCGCAAAACCGCCGGTTGCCGCCGGAACGGCTCAACGCCTACTGGATCCTGCTCAATCAGCACGTGGGCGTGGACGTGCCCAACAGCGGGCGCAACATCTACAAGCCCGGCTGCGTGGCGGTGACCTACACGGTGGGTTCCGATGGCCTGCCGCGTGACGTCAAGGCGGTCAAGACGGTACCCGAGAGCGATCTGGGCAAGGCCGCCGAGAGCGCGGTGAAGAACTTCACCTACGGTCCGTCGCTGACCAATCGGGCCGGCGAGCCGATCGACACCTACTACGTGGTGCCGTTCAACGGTCCCAGCGACAAGGCCGGCCAGCAGGCGCTGATGGCGCCCTGTCGCCTGCCCGGCTACGACGCCGGCTGACTCCGCCCGGGACGGCCGCCGGTGCCCGCCGGCGATCTGGCCTATAATTCGCCGCTTTCAGCCTTGCCGCCCCCGCCGGGGCGGCTTCCATCTGGCGCGGTCGAGCGGCCGCCGTCGTTCCCACGGAGTCGTCATGAGCATCGAAGATCTGGAAAGCATCGCGCTGGCGATGGTCGCGCCCGGCAAGGGCATCATCGCCATCGATGAGTCGACCAAGACCATCGCGAAGCGGTTTGAGGCCGTCGGCATCGAGAACACCGAAGAGAACCGCCGCGCCTATCGCGAGCTCCTGCTCACCGCTCCAGGCCTGAACGAGCACATCTCCGGCGCGATCCTCTACGACGAGACGATCCGCCAGTCGACCAAGGACGGCGTGCCGTTCACCCAGGTGATGAAGAAGCTCGGCATCATCCCCGGCATCAAGGTGGATAAGGGTCCGGTGCCGCTGGCCGGCTTCCCGGGTGACGTGGTTACCGAGGGCCTGGATGGCCTGCGCGAGCGCCTGCAGGAATACGCCAAGCTTGGCGCCCAGTTCGCCAAGTGGCGCGCGGTGATCAACATCTCCGAGGACAACCCCAGCTCCACCGCCATCGAAGCGAACTGCCACGCGCTGGCGCGCTACGCCGCGCTGTGCCAGGAAGCGGGCATCGTGCCGATGGTCGAGCCGGAAGTAATCATGGACGGCGACCACTCGATCGACGTCAGCTACGAAGTGCACGAGGCCGTGCTGCGCAGCTTGTTCAACGCGCTGTACGAGCAGAACGTGATGCTCGAGGGCACGATCCTGAAGGTCTCCATGGTAATCGCCGGAAAGGATGCCGAGGAGCAGGCCGACGTGGAAGAAGTCGCCGAGGCCACCGTGCGCGTGCTCAAGTCCACCGTGCCGGCGTCGCTGCCAGGCATCGTGTTCCTCTCCGGCGGCCAGACCGACGAGCAGTCCACCGCCCATCTCAACGCGATGAACCGCATCGGGCCGCATCCGTGGCCGCTGTCGTTCTCCTACGGCCGCGCCATGCAGCAGGCCGCACTCAAGCTGTGGGCCAAGGACATGAAGGCGAACTACGCCGACGCGCAGAAGACCGTTGCCGCGCGCGCCAAGGAAAACGGCCAGGCCGCGCTGGGTCGCTGGACCGGCAAGTAAGCCTCTTCACCGTAATGGCCAAAAAAACGGGCGCCCTCGGGCGCCCGTTTTCGTTTCACGCGATGGCGATGATCAGAAGCGGTATTCGGCGCTGACCGAGACCATGTCGGTGCTCAGGTCGACGTTGTGCTTCTTGGCATCGAAGTAGTCGTAGTTGATGCCCACGCTGACGTTGTTGCTGAAGTCGTAGCCAACACCGGCGCCGGCGTACCAGCTGGTCTTGTCCAGACCTTCGCGGACCGGGTTGGAGTCATTGCTCAGACCGTGGCCCTTCCATGCGTACAGGCCGGTGCGGGCGCTGATGTACCAGTTCGGGTCGAGGTTGAAATGGCCATTCACGCCGGCGGTCCAACCGTGCAGCTGCGACTTGCCGTGGTCGACCACGTCATTGCTGTTGAAGACGTTCTTGACGTGGATGTTGCCCAGGTCGTTGTAGCCGGCTTCCACACCCAGCGCCACGTTCGGATTCACCGACCAGCGATAACCGCCGTTGAGGGCGTACCCGGTGTCGTGTCCGTCGTACGGACCTTTGTTGATCGAGGTGCGACCGACGTTGCCGTTGACGAACCAGCCGCCGTTGTCCGTCGGGGCGTTCTGCGCAAAGGCGGCCGGGGCGGCGACCAGGCCGGCGGAAACGAGAGCGAAAGCGAGCAGAGTCTTTTTCATCGGGGAGATCCTTATTTTTGTTCGCGGCCAGGGCGTGGGGATCGCCGCTTGACCGTCGGGGAGTGCGTCACCAAGCAACGCACGGGACTTAGATGAGGCGGAGCCGGAAAGATTCAATACCAATGAGTTCAGTATTAATCCGGAGTTAAGAAAGGGCGTCGCACCTGCGGCGCCCTATGCCTCAGAAGCGGTACTCGGCCGTAAGCGACGCCGTGTCGGTGCTCAGGCTGATACCGTCCTTCTTGGCGTGATAGACGTCGTAGGACAGGCCCAGGCCAAAGTGGTCGCTGAAGTCGTAACCGACGCCGGCACCGGCGTAGTAGTCGACCTTGTCCAGATCGTGGCGATTGATGTCCTGGTTGCTGTAGCCGTGGCCCTTCCAGCCGTAGACACCGGCCCGGCCGCTCACGTACAGGCCGCGATACACATCGATGCGCCCGTTCACGCCGGCCGTCCAGCCGCGCAGCGCGTTGCGCTGGTCGGTCAGGTTGACGTCGTTGCTGTTGAAGGCGTTCTTGATCTTGAAGTTGCCCAGGTCGTTGTAGCCCACCTCGACACCCAGGCCCATGTCCTGGCCGACCTTCCAGCGATAGCCGCCGTTGACGGCGTAGGTGGTCGGATGGTCGTTGTACGGGCCCTTGTAGAGGTGCGACTGGCCCACGCTGCCACTGAGGAACCAGTTGCCCGAGCCGACCGGCTGATTGGGCTGGTAGTTGCCCGACGCAGAAGTCGCGGAAGTATCTGTCGTGGTTGCGGCATCCTGCGCGAAAGCCGGGAGCGCGCAGGCACCGGCGGAAACAAAGGCAAGGGCGAGCAAAGACTGTTTCATGGAGTGGTCTCCTTCTTATGGTCTTGCCCGGCCAGCATGTGAGGACATGCGTGGCAGGGCGCGCTTGGGGATGAGCGCGGCGCCATTGAACGAAGGCGAGGCTGAAGCGTTCCGGTATTCGCGTCGGAAAAGTTAAGGGGCAATTAATCGTGCGGCCACTACGCGGGCGCGGGCGCGCCCTTTGAAAAGCGCGGCAGTGCAGGGACTTCACGCGGCCGGCGCACGTACCTCCCGCGAATCGGCGACAATAGCGATTTTTCACGCCCCTTCCGGAGATGCCGATGACCACCCGCCGCGAACTCGCCAACGCCGTGCGCGCCCTTGCCATGGACGCCGTGGAGGCGGCCAAGTCCGGCCACCCGGGCATGCCCATGGGCATGGCCGACATCGCCGAAGTGCTGTGGAACGATTTCCTGCACTTCAATCCGGCCAACCCGAAGTGGGCCAACCGCGACCGCTTCGTGCTCTCCAACGGTCACGGCTCGATGCTGCAGTACGCGCTGCTGCACCTGACCGGCTTCGATCTGCCGATGGAGCAGCTGAAGAAGTTCCGCCAGCTGCATTCGAAGACGGCGGGCCACCCCGAAGCGAGCGAGACCCCCGGGGTGGAAACCACCACCGGTCCGCTCGGCCAGGGCCTGGCTAACGCGGTGGGCATGGCGCTGGCGGAGAAGGTGCTGGCGGCGCACTTCAACCGCCCGGGTCACGCCGTGGTCGACCACCACACCTACGTGTTCCTCGGCGATGGCTGCCTGATGGAAGGCATCTCGCATGAAGTGGCTTCGCTGGCCGGCACCTGGAAGCTCGGCAAGCTGGTCGCGCTGTATGACGACAACGGCATCTCGATCGACGGCGAAGTGCATGGCTGGTTCACCGACGACACCCCGGCGCGCTTCGAAGCCTACGGCTGGAACGTGATCCGCCACGTCGATGGCCATGACGCCGAGGCGGTGAAGGCGGCCATTGCGCAGGCCACCGCGCAGTCCGACAAACCGACCCTGATCTGCTGCAAGACCATCATCGGCTTCGGCGCCCCGCACAAGCAGGGCAAGGAAGAAAGCCACGGTGCGCCGCTGGGCAAGGACGAGATCGCCGGGGCGCGCGATGCGCTCGACTGGCGCCACCCCCCGTTCGAGATTCCCGCCGAGATCTACGCCGACTGGGATCACAAGGCCAAGGGCGCGGCCACCGAGCAGGCCTGGAACGACACCTTCGCGGCCTATGCCAAGGCACATCCGGAACTGGCCGCCGAGTTCCAGCGCCGCTCCAGCGGTGAACTGCCGGCCGACTGGGCCGAGAAGTCGCAGGCGTACATCGCCAAGCTGCAACTGGAAGGGCCGGAAGTGGCCTCGCGCAAGGCCTCGCAGATGGCGCTCGATGCCTTCGGCCCGCTGCTGCCGGAGCTGATCGGCGGCTCGGCGGACCTCGCCGGGTCCAACCTCACCAAGTGGAAGGGCAGCCTCGATGCCGGCAATGGCGACAGCGCCGGCGGCAAGGGCAACTACGTCTACTACGGCGTGCGCGAGTTCGGCATGACCGCGATTGCCAACGGTGTGGCGCTGCACGGCGGCTTCATCCCCTACGACGCCACCTTCCTGGTGTTCTCCGACTACGCGCGCAACGCCGTGCGCATGAGCGCTCTGATCCCGGCGCACGCGATCCACGTCTACACCCACGACTCGATCGGCCTGGGCGAAGACGGCCCCACCCACCAGCCGGTGGAGCACCTGGCCAGCCTGCGCT
The DNA here is from genome assembly GCF_051962475.1 of Dyella sp. GTDB lineage: Bacteria > Pseudomonadota > Gammaproteobacteria > Xanthomonadales > Rhodanobacteraceae > Dyella_A. The sequence goes on along the minus strand of NZ_JBQCCF010000070.1, from coordinate 15,892 downwards.
ACATCCCGAACAACCAGGTGTGGCGTCCGTGTGACGCGGTGGAATCGGCGGTGTCATGGAAGGTGGCGATCGAGCGCAAGGGCCACCCCGCCTGCCTGGTGTTCTCGCGTCAGAACCTCAAGCATCAGCAGCGCTCGACCGAGCAGGTGGCCGACATCGCCCGCGGCGGCTATGTGCTGTCCGATCCGGCCGACAACAAGTTCCAGGGCATCCTGATCGCCACCGGTTCGGAGGTGGAGCTGGCGATGGAGGCGATGCGCACGCTGGCCCAGCAGGGCGTCGCCGTGCGCGTGGTCTCGATGCCGTGTGCCGAGGCTTTCGACGCGCAGCCGCAGGCCTACCGCGAGGCGGTGCTGCCGGACTGGTGCCGCGCGCGCGTGGCGGTGGAGGCGGCCACCGCCGACTTCTGGCGCAAGTATGTGGGTCTGGATGGCGAGGTGGTTGGCATGCATTCTTTCGGCGCCTCCGCCCCCGCGCCGCAGTTGTTCGAGCACTTCGGTTTCACCGTCAGCCACGTGGTGGACGCAGTGAAGCGCGTGGTCGGCTGAGCTCGACTCCACTTGTTGTCGATCGGGCCGCCGCAGCGGCCCGACATCTTTTTGGGGTATCGCATGGAAGAACAAGACCGTTTCATCATCTTCGGAGCACCGAGCATCGGTGAGGAAGAGATCGCCGAAGTCGAGGCCTGTCTGCGTTCGGGCTGGTTGGGTACGGGGCCGCGGGTCGCGCGCTTCGAAGAGGCATTCGCCGCCTATAAGCAAGCCGGCGCTGCGCGCGTTGCCGCGGTGAATTCCTGCACGGCGGCGCTGCACGTGAGCATGGTGGCGGCCGGCCTCGAGCCGGACGCGGAGGTGATCACCACGCCGCTCACGTTCTGCGCCACGGTCAATGCGATCGAACATGCCGGGCTCACGCCGGTGCTGGCGGATGTCGATCCGGTCACCCAGAATATCGATCCGGCCGCCATCGAGGCGGCGATCACCCCGCGCACGCGAGCGATCCTGCCTGTGCACTTCGCCGGTCGACCCTGCGCCATGGATCGCATCATGGACATCGCGCGGCGGCACGATCTGATCGTCATCGAGGATTGCGCGCACGCGATCGAGACCACCTTCCGCGGCCAGCCGGCCGGGACGTTCGGCGATTTCGGCTGCTTCAGCTTCTACGTCACCAAGAACGTGGTGACCGGCGAGGGTGGCATGATCCTGGGCCGCGACAAGGAGCGCATAGCGCGCGCGCGCATGTTGGCTTTGCACGGCATGAGCAAGGACGCCTGGCACCGCTTTGGCGATGCCGGTTACAAGCACTACCAAGTGCTCGAGTGCGGGTTCAAATACAACATGATGGACCTGCAGGCGGCGATCGGCCTGCCACAACTGGCCAAAGTCGAGGCGCACTGGCTACGCAGGCAGGCGATCTGGCAGCGCTATGACGAGGCCTTCGCCGACCTGCCGATCGGCCTACCCGCAGCGCCGGAAGCCGACACGCGGCACGGCCTGCACCTGTACACCGTGATGATCGACGAGGCTTACTGCGGCATCTCGCGGGACGGCTTCCTGGATGCGATGAACGCGGCGCGTATCGGTACCGGAGTGCACTATCTGGCCGTGCCCGAACACCCCTACTACCAGCGGCGCTACGGCTGGTCGCCACAGCAGTGGCCGCACGCGATGCGACTGGGGCGGCAGACGGTCAGCCTCCCGCTGTCGCCCGGTTTGTCTGACGGCGATGTGGAGCGAGTGATCGCGGCGGTGCGCCGCATCCTGCGCGCCGCGGTTTGACCCGTAGGAGCCCGCTCGCGGGCGATGCAGTTGCTCTGAATCTGCATCAAAGCCAAACGCATTGCCCGCGAGCGGGCTCCCTACAGGGGCGGGGCGGGTCAGCCGTTGGCGCGCGCCTTGAGGGCGGTCACGGCCGGCAGCTCCTTGCCTTCCAGGAATTCCAGGAAGGCGCCGCCGCCGGTGGAGATGTAGGACACGTCCTTCTCGATGCCGTACTTGTCCACCGCGGCCAGCGTGTCGCCGCCGCCGGCGATGGAGAACGCGCTCGAGGCAGCGATGGCGCGCGCCAGCGTCTCGGTGCCCTTGCCGAAGGCGTCGAATTCGAACACGCCCACTGGGCCATTCCACACTACGGTGCCGGCCTTGGCGATCAGCTCGGCGTAGCGCCTGGCCGTCTCCGGCCCTATATCCAGGATCATCTCGCCGTCCTTCACCTGGTCCACCGGCTTCACCGTGGCAGGCGCCTGCGCGGAGAACTCCGGCGCCACCACCACGTCCACCGGCATTGGCACTTCGGCGCCGCGGCGCTTGGCGTCGGCGATCACCTTTTTCGCTGCGTCGAGCAGATCGCGCTCGTACAGCGAATTGCCTACGTGGTGGCCGGCCGCCGCAATGAAGGTATTGGCGATGCCGCCGCCGACAATGAGCTGGTCGACCTTGCCGATCAGGTTCTCCAGCAGGGTCAGCTTGGTGGAGACCTTGGAGCCGGCGACGATCGCCAACAGCGGCTTGGCCGGGTGCTCCAGCGCCTTGCCCAGGGCGTCCAGCTCGGCGGCCAGCAGCGGGCCAGCGGCGGCGACCTTGGCGAAGCGGATCACGCCGTGGGTGGAGGCCTGCGCACGGTGCGCGGTACCGAAGGCGTCCATGACGAAGATGTCGCACAGCGCCGCGTATTGCTTCGACAGCGCCTCGTCGTCCTTGCCCTCGCCGACGTTCATGCGGCAGTTCTCCAGCACGACCACCTCGCCATCGGCTACCTCGACGCCGCCCAGATAGTCGCGCACCAGCCGCACCGGCGTGCCGAGCTTGTCGCCCAGCCAAGCGGCCACCGGAGCGAGCGAGGAGTCCTCGTCGAACTGGCCTTCCTTCGGGCGCCCCAGGTGCGAGAGCACCATGACCTTGGCACCGGCGTCGCGGGCGGCGCGGATGGTGGGAAGCGAGGCGTCCAGGCGCTGGGTGGAAGTAATGCGGCCGTTCTCGATCGGCACGTTCAGGTCTTCGCGGATCAGCACGCGCTTGCCGCGCAGGTCGAGGTCGCTCATGCGGAGGAAGGACACGGCAGGACTCCTGGTGGGATCGTAGGTGGCGCAGGCAACGGGCGATCGTGCAACGGTTCATTGCACCACAGCCGCGCATTGTCGCGGCCGCCCTGCGGCGATGCAAACCGGTCGCAGGTATGCTTGCGGCCCATTCCCTGACCGGTCGCGGAGGACGCACGCATGGCTTCGGATCTCGCTCTGTATGGCTACTGGCGCTCCACAGCGGCCTATCGCGTGCGCATCGCGCTCGAGCTCAAGGGGCTCGGCTGGGACAATCGTCCGGTCCACCTCGTGCGTGACGGCGGCGAACAGCACGGTGCGGCCTATCGCGCCCTCAATCCCCAGGGAGTCGTGCCGGCGCTGCTGGACGGCGAGCGCGTGTTCACTCAGTCGCTGGCGATCGTCGAGTACCTGGACGAGATCTATCCAGAGCCGCCGCTGTTGCCGGTCGATCCCCGTGGCCGGGCACGCGTGCGTGCGCTGGCGCAGACCATCGCCTGCGACATCCACCCGCTGGGCAATCTGCGCGTGCTGCAGCAGCTCGAGACCCAGTTCGGCGCCACCGAGGCGCAGCGCGCCGACTGGACGCGGCACTGGATGGGCCTGGGTTTCGCGGCGATCGAGGCGCTGCTGGCCGACAACGTGGCCACCGGCGCGTTCTGCCACGGCGACACGCCGGGGCTGGCGGATATCTGCCTGGTGCCGCAGATCTACAACGCGCAGCGCTGGAAGCTGCCGCTGGACGCCTATCCCATCGTGCAGCGTATCCATGCCGCCTGCACCGAGCTGGAGGCGTTTCGCACCGCGGTGCCCGAACTACAGCCGGACGCCCCCGCGACGCCGTGAGTGGCCGTCTGAAAAGTCGGTACTGAAGTGCTTCCCCTGCGAAGCCGCCGAATCAGCGGCCCGTTGTAGGAGCGACTTCAGTCGCGATGCTTCTTCATGCGGCTACGAGGTTTCGTGAAACGCGATCCCGCCATGAGGCGGGCAGGGATCAGAAGCCCAAACCGTACGGGTCGTTGCCGGCCAGCTCGTTGTCCGCGCTGGCGCCGCCGCCTTCGGACAGGCGCACCTTCAGCGCCAAGCCATCGCGCGAATCGGCCTTGGCCAGGGCCTCTTCCAGCTCGATACGCCCCTCGCGGTAGAGCTTGTACAGCGACTGGTCGAACGTGCGCATGCCTTCCTGCAGGCTGCGATCCATCGCTTCCTTCACCTCGTGGATCTGGCCGCGGCGGATCATGTCGCGGATCAGCGGCGTGTTCAGCAGCACCTCGGTCGCCGGCAGGCGGCGGCCGTCCTTGCCGATCACCAGGCGCTGGCTGATCACCGCGCGCAGGTTCAGCGCCAGGTTCATCAGCACGTTCTTGTGCGCCGACTCTGGGAAGAAGTTGAGGATGCGCTCCAGCGTCTGGTCGGCGTTGTTGGAGTGCAGGGTGGCCAGGCAGAGGTGACCGGTTTCGGAGAAGGCGATCGCCGCCTCCATCGTGTCGGTGTCGCGGATCTCGCCGATCATGATCACGTCCGGCGCCTCGCGCATCGCGTTCTTCAGCGCCTCGTGGTAGCTGTGCGTATCGAGCCCCACCTCCCGCTGGTTCACGATCGACTTCTTGTGCCGGTGCAGGAACTCGATCGGGTCCTCGATGGTGAGGATGTGGCCGGGCGAGTTGCTGTTGCGGTGATCGATCATCGCCGCCAGCGTGGTGGACTTGCCCGAACCGGTCGCGCCGACCACCAGGATCAGCCCGCGCTGCTCCATGATCAGGTCACGGAAGATGCTCGGCAGCTGCAACTGCTCGACGCTGGGGATGTCGCTCTTGATCGCGCGGATCACCATGCCCACTTCGCCGCGCTGCTTGAACACGTTAATGCGGAAACGCCCGGCCTCCTTCACCGCCAGCGCCATGTTCAGCTCGAGGTCGCGCTCGAACTGCGGCACCTGGCCCTCGTCCATGAGTGAATAGGCGATCTTCTTGACCATGCCACCGGGCAGGCCAGTGTTGCCGAGCGGATAGAGCTTGCCCTCGACCTTGATGTTCACCGGGGCACCGGTCGTCAGGAACATGTCCGACGCGCCCTTGTCCACCATCAGCTTGAGGAAGTAACCGATATCCACCTGAAGTCCCCTGAATTCAACTACATTGCATTGGGCGATTATGCCCACCGACAATACGCCGCAACACTACGAGGTACTGAGTGATGGTGCACAGCTTTTCCCGGCCTGCTGCACGCCCCGGAAGTATCGGCAGGAGCATGCAGGGCTTGACCCTGTGCGCCCTGCTGGCACTCGGTGGCTGTGCCAGCGTTCCTCCACCCGATGGCGCCATGACCATGGCCCAGATCCAGCTGCAGGCTGCGCGCGACGCCGACGCGGCCGATTATGCGCCGGTGGACCTGGGTTTTGCCCAGAACAAGTTCCAGCAGGCGCAGGCGGCCATGGCCGGCCGCAAGTACGCCGATGCGGCCAACCTCGCCGACGAGGCCCGGGCGGATGCCGAGCTGGCGCTGGCCAAGGCGCGCCTCGGTACGGCGCGCGCCAAGATCCAGGCCAAGGTGGACGAGAACGCCCGTCTGCGTGAGCGGATGGAGCAGGCGCATCCGGAGCTTTCAGGACAGGCGCCGTCGATGCCGTCCGCGCTGCCGCCCGCGGCACCCACCGGCGACATGCCGGCGCCGTCCTCGTCGGTGCTCAACGCACCGCTGCCTGCCGCCGATGGGTTCCAGACCATGCCCCAGAACGGTGCTCCTCCCGCCGCCGCCCAGCAGGGAGACCAGCCATGAAGCGTTTGACGATTCTGTTGGCAGGTGCGGTGCTTGCCCTGGGCAGCGGCATGGGCCGAGCGGCGAACGACGACATCGACGTGAGCCGGCTCAGCGGCAGCCTGGATCAGCTGGCCAACGATCCCGTGCTGGGGCATTACGCCCAAGCCGAGCAGGCGCGTGCGCGCGACGCGCTGGCCCAGCTTACCCAGGCGAGCTCCCGGGAGCGGCCACACGCCTTGTATCTGGCCGAGCGCCGGGTCGATCTGGCCCGCGCTGCAGCGCAGTTGCAGGACGCGCAGGCCAAGCTGGCGCAGCTCGACCGCGAGCACGACCAGATCATGCTCGAATCGGCCCGTCGCGATGCCGAGGCGGCCAGGCTGGAGCTGGAGCGGCAGCGCCTGCAGTACCAACTGGCGCAGGAGGAAGCGGCGCGCCTGCAGCAGCAGGGCATGGAGGCCACCCAGGCCGCCGAGCAGGCCAAGGCCGAGGCCGAGCGCGCGCGCAAGCTGGCGGCTGCGCAAAGCCGCGTGGCCAACGCAGCCAAGCGCGAGGCGGCGCTGGCGGCCCAGGCGGCGCGCGCTTTGCGCTCGCAGATGCAGGACGGGGACACGCCACCGCCGGCCACCAAGCCGCGGAAGAAGGGCAAGCCCTGAGCCGGGACGCGCGCCAGCACGGCAGCTGGCGCGCAAGCGGGTGGTATCGGGCAACAAGCTGTTTTGACAGGCTTTTGTGCCACGTGTTCATTGCATCAGGCATGCCAGCGCTCGCCCTTGCGGGGCCTGGCTGGCCGGAGTAGCGTCGGTCATCCACGCGGCATCAGCGCCGCGTGGATCACTGACCTGACGCATGCGCTCATTCCTTCGAATTCCAGTCATCTGCGCGCCGATCGCCATCGGCGCGCAGATGACGTGCATGCGTCTCACCGCCACGGGCGCACCGGTCACGCGCCCGCTTGCATTGCGAGGAGGTCGCTCATGTTCGAAAACCAGCAGCGTGATGATGTCGAGGCATTGCTGAAGGCCGATGCGGAGTTCCGCCGCCTTTACCAGCGTCACCGGGAGCTCGACAGCAAAGTGCACGACGCCGATATCGGCGTGCTCCCGATCCCCGAGGCCAAGCTCTCGGTCATGAAACGCGAGAAGCTTTACGCCAAGGATCGACTGCAGCGCATCTGGGACGCACGGATGCAGCGACGACACTGATTCACCCTGGTTCGACATGCGCGGCCCGGCTTTCCTGGAAGAAAGCCGGGCCGTTTCGTTTTTGCGCGGCACGACCCGGGCGCGGGAAGCGCTCGGTTATCATGGCCGCCCTGCAGCGTCGGCCCCGTGCCGTCACTTTTCCTGCCGAACGGAGTTTTCATGACGGTTCACCAGAGCGTCCTTGCGTTGATCGGCCATACGCCCATGGTGCGCGCCAACCAGCTGGAAACGGGTGTGTGCGAGCTGTTCCTCAAGCTCGAAAGCGCCAACCCGGGCGGCTCGATCAAGGACCGCATCGGCCTGTCGATGATCGAAGGCGCCGAGAAGGCCGGAAAGATCCAGCCCGGCGCCACGCTGGTGGAAGGCACCGCCGGCAACACCGGCATCGGCCTGGCGCTGGTCGCCCAGCAGAAGGGCTACAAGCTCATCCTGGTGGTGCCGGACAAGATGAGCCGCGAGAAGATCTTCAACCTCAAGGCGATGGGCGCCGAGGTGGTGCTGACGCGCTCGGACGTGGCCAAGGGTCACCCCGAGTACTACCAGGACATGGCCGAGCGGATCGCCCGCGAAACCCCGGGCGCCTATTTCATCAACCAGTTCGGCAACCCGGACAATCCGCGTGCTCACTACGAAACCACCGGCCCGGAAATCCTCGAGCAGATGGACGGCAAGGTCGACGCCATCGTGTTCGGCTGTGGCTCGTCGGGCACCATGACCGGACTGTCGCGTTATTTCGCCGAGCACTCACCGCAGACCGAGCTGATCCTGGCCGACCCGGTGGGCTCGATCCTCACCCAGTACATCAACGAGGGCGTGCTCTCGACTAAATCCGGCAGCTGGATGGTCGAAGGCATCGGCGAGGACTTCCTGCCCGGCATCAGCGATTTCTCGCGGGTGAAAAAGGCCTATGCGATCTCCGACAAGGAGAGCTTCCTGGCCGGCCGCGACCTGCTGGCCAAGGAGGGCGTGCTGGGCGGCTCTTCCGCGGGCACGCTGCTGGCGGCGGCGCTCAAGTACTGTCGCGAGCAGACGGCGCACAAGCGGGTGGTGTCGATCGTCTGCGACACCGGCAACAAGTACCTGTCGAAGATGTACAACGACTACTGGATGCTCGACAACGGCTTCCTCGAGCGCGAACAGCACGGCGACCTGCGTGATCTGCTGCTGCGCCCGTTCGCCCAGCGCGACACCATCGTGGTGGGCCCGAACGAGCTGCTGATGACGGCTTACACGCGCATGAAGCTGTACGACGTCTCGCAGCTGCCGGTGATGGACGGCCAGCAGCTGGTGGGCATCCTCGACGAGTCCGACGTGCTGATGCACGTGCACGCAGACCAGTCGCGTTTCCGTGAGGCGGTCTCCACCGCCATGATCACCACCTTGCAGAAGATCGACGTGCATTCGCCGATCGAGGCCCTGCTGCCCGTGTTCGATCGCGGCCTGGTGGCCATCGTGATGGATGGCGAGCGCTTCATGGGTCTGATCACGCGGATCGACTTGCTCAACTACCTGCGCCGACGCGTGCCCTGAGCGTGACGGCCCGCCGCAGGTCCGAAACGGGCCTCGGTGGCGCCATGAAAGGGCGTTGGAATGATGGGTTGCCAGCATGCCGCGGCATTGCGGGTGGTGGCGCCCGATCTCTCTAAGAAGGACACCAGAACATGTGTGGAATCGTTGCAGCCGCGGCCCAGCGTGACGTGGCTCCCCTGCTGATCGCCGGCCTCAAGGCGCTGGAATATCGTGGCTACGATTCGGCCGGCCTGGCCGTGCTCGACGGCGGCGAGATCCAGCGCGTGCGCGCCAAGGGCAAGGTGCGCGAGATGGAGGCCCTCTACCTTGCCGATCCGCTCCCTGGCGGTACCGGCATTGCCCATACCCGTTGGGCCACGCACGGTGTGCCCAGTGAATCGAACGCCCATCCGCACGTCGCTGGCCGCGTGGCGCTGGTGCACAACGGCATCATCGAGAACTACGCCGACCTGCGTTCCGCCCTGCAGGCGGCGGGGCACGCCTTTACCTCCGAGACCGATACCGAAGTGATCGCCGCGCTCATCGAATCGCGGCTCAAGCAAGGTGGAACCCTGCGTGAGGCCGTGCTTGCCGTGGTGCGCGAGCTGGAAGGCGCCTACGCCATCGCGGTGATCAGTCGCGACGAGCCTGGGCACGTCGTAGGTGCGCGCCGCGGCGCGCCGCTGTTGGTGGGCGTCGGCATCGGCGAGAACTTCCTCGGCTCCGATGCGCAGGCACTGATCCAGGTCACCAACCGGATGATCTACCTTGAGGAAGACGACGTCGTGGAGATCACGCGCGACAGCGTGCAGATCTTCGACATCGCCGGTGCGCTGGTGGAGCGCGCCACGCACGAGAGCGAGCTGTCCAGCGACGCCGTGGAGCGAGGTGAGTATCGCCATTACATGCAGAAGGAGATCTTCGAGCAGCCGCGTGCTGTCGCCGACACGCTGGAGTCGCGACTGGGTCCGCACGGTGTGCTGCCGAACATCTTCGGCGTAGGCGGCGACGAGCTGCTGGCGAAAGTGCAGGGCATCCACATCGTGGCCTGCGGCACCAGCTATCACGCGGGCATGGTGGCGCGATACTGGATCGAGGAATTCGCCCGGCTACCGGTGAGCGTCGAGGTGGCCAGCGAATATCGCTACCGCGACGTGGTGGTGCCGGCAAACACGTTGTTCGTCGCCATCTCGCAGTCGGGCGAAACCGCCGACACGTTGGCAGCGATGCGCGAGGTGAAGCGCCGCGGCTACCTCGGTACGCTGGCCATCTGCAACGTGCCCGAATCATCAGTGGTGCGCGAAGCCGACCTCAAGCTGATGACCCGGGCCGGTCCGGAAATCGGCGTGGCGTCGACCAAGGCGTTCACCACCCAGCTCACCGCGCTCGCGCTGCTTACGCTGCAACTGGCGCAGCATCGCGGCCTGGACGAAGCCCGTCACGGCGATCTCTGCGCCCAGCTCACGCATCTGCCTCGCGCGATCGAAAGTGCTCTGGCGCTGGAGCCGCAGGTCATCGAGCTGGCCGGGCGCTTCATCCATCGCCAGCACGCGCTGTTCCTTGGGCGTGGCGCGCAGTATCCGGTCGCGCTGGAAGGCTCGCTCAAGCTCAAGGAAATCTCCTACATCCACGCCGAAGCCTATCCGGCAGGCGAGCTCAAGCACGGCCCGCTGGCGCTGGTCGACGAGGAGATGCCGGTGGTGGCCGTCGCGCCCAGCGGCCCGCTGCTCGACAAGCTCAAGTCCAACCTGCAGGAGGTCAAGGCGCGCGGCGGCGAACTGATCGTGTTCGCTGCGGGCGATGCCGGCACGGAAATCCACGAGGGCTCCGGTGTGACCCTGCACGTCGATGCCGCCGGTGACTTTATCGCCCCCACCGTGTTCACCATCCCGTTGCAACTGCTCGCCTACCACGTGGCCGTCTTGCGCGGCACCGATGTCGACCAGCCGCGGAATCTCGCCAAGTCGGTGACGGTCGAATAAGTCGACCTGTTCCATGATCGAGAAACTGATCGCCGCGCTTGCCGGCTTTGTCATCGGGGTGATCTCGCACCTCCAGTACGCCGGCATCGCGTTGCTGATGGCGATCGAGAGCGCGTGTGTGCCGTTGCCATCGGAGATCATCATGCCCTTCTCTGGCTATCTGGTTTCCCGCCGTGAGCTGGTGCTGTGGCTGGTGGCCGTGGCGGGCGCCGTGGGCTGCGTGTTTGGCTCATGGCTGGCCTATGCGGTCGGCGCGTGGGGCGGCCGGCCGCTGGCCGAGCGCTACGGTCGCTACCTGCTGATCTCGCATCGCGATCTGGATCTGGCTGATCGCTGGTTCCGGCGCCACGGCGATATCACCATCTTCGTCGGCCGGCTGCTGCCGGTGGTACGCACCTTCATCGCGTTTCCCGCCGGCATGGCACGCATGCCGCTGTGGCGCTTCACCGCCTACACTTTTCTCGGCTCGCTGATCTGGTGCTGGGGGCTGGCCTGGATCGGGCTGAAGCTCGGTGAGCACTGGAATACGCTAGGCGTCTATTTCCACCGCTTCGATGCGCTGATCGGCGTGTTGATCGTGCTGGGCATCGTGCTCTACGTGTGGCGGCACGTGCGGCATATGCGCCGCGGTTGAGCCGCGCTGTGACCGCCTGACGCCAGGCGAAGGAACCAAAACAGCATGAAGTGTTTCAAGGCCTACGACATTCGCGGGCGCCTCCCGGACGAATTGAATGCCGACATCGCCTACCGTATCGGTCGGGCTTTTGCCGAGACGGTCGGTATGGGCAGCGTGGTTGTCGGTTACGACGTGCGACTGGACAGTCCGGCGCTGGCCGATGCGCTCAGTCGCGGTCTCAATGACAGCGGCTGCGACGTCATCGACATCGGCCTGTGCGGCACCGAGGAGGTCTACTTCCAGACCGCCCATCGTGGCGTGGCCGGCGGCATCATGGTGACGGCCAGCCACAACCCGATCGACTACAACGGTATGAAGCTGGTGCGCGAAGATGCGCGCCCGATCAGCGGGGACACCGGCCTGCGCGAGATCGAGCGCAAGGTGGAGGCCAATGCATTCGGAGCTCAAGTCTCGACGATCGGCGTCGTGACGCGCGATCACGACAAGTCTGCCTACATCAAGCATCTGCTGGGCTACGTCGATGTGGCCCAGCTGCAGCCGCTGAAGATCGTGGTCAACGCCGGCAATGGCGGGGCTGGAGCAGTGATCGATCTGCTGGCGGCGCACCTGCCGTTCGAATTCGTGCGCATCCACCATGCAACGGATGGCACATTCCCGAACGGCATTCCCAACCCGTTGCTTCCCGAGAACCGCCAGGCGACCGCGCAGGCGGTGATCGAGAACGGTGCGGACTTTGGTATTGCCTGGGACGGTGACTTCGACCGCTGCTTCCTGTTCGACGCAGCCGGCCGCTTCATCGAGGGCTACTACATCGTTGGCTTGCTCGCAGCGCAGCTGCTGGAAAAGCATCCAGGGGCGAAGATCATTCACGATCCGCGCCTGACCTGGAACACCGTCGACATGGTGCAGGCCGCCGGTGGTGTAGCGATCGAGAGCAAGACCGGCCATGCCTTCATCAAGGAGCGCATGCGTAGCGAAGACGCGGTCTACGGCGGCGAGATGAGCGCGCACCACTATTTCCGCGATTTCGCCTATTGCGATTCCGGCATGATCCCGTGGCTGCTGGTGGCCGAGCGCATGTGCCGCACCGGGCAGTCGCTGGCGCAAATGCTGGACGAGCGCATGCGTGCGTTCCCGTGCAGCGGCGAGATCAATTTCCGCGTGAGCGATGCGGCGGTCGCGGTGGAGCGCGTGCTGGGCTTTTATGCCGACCAGCAGCCGACGCTGGAGCGCATCGACGGTGTCAGCGCCTCGTTCGGCAACTGGCGTTTCAACTTGCGCTCCTCCAACACCGAGCCCTTGCTGCGGCTCAACGTGGAGGCCCGGGGTGACGAAGCGCTGATGCGGGCGAAAACTGCCGAGCTGGAGGCGCTGATCGTCGAGCCATCGGTCAGCGCGGACCGCGCATCAGCCCTGATGCGACTGTAGGAGCCTGCTTGCAGGCGATGCTCTGGCCCGTGATGCACATCGTGGCCGAAGAGCATCGCCTGCGAGCAGGCTCCTACGACAGCAAGTTGCAGTCACTGCGCTTATTTGTTGCGCTGACTCTCAGGCGCGCCCGTAGACGTCGTCGAAGCGGACGATGTCGTCTTCGCCCAGATAGCTACCGGACTGCACCTCGATCAGTTCCAGCGGCACCTTGCCGGGATTGCGCAGGCGATGGGTGCTGCCCAGCGGAATGTAGGTGCTCTGGTTTTCGCCGAGCAGGAACACCTTCTGGTCGCAGGTCACTTCCGCCGTGCCGGAGACCACGATCCAGTGCTCGGCGCGATGGTGGTGCTTCTGCAGGCTCAGGCTCGCGCCCGGTTTCACCACGATGCGCTTCACCTGAAAGCGCTCGCCGGCTTCCAGCGAGTCGTAACTGCCCCAGGGACGCTGAACCACACGATGCAACGAATGCTCGCTGCGGCCGGAGGCCTTGAGCTGGTCGACGATCTTCTTCACGTCCTGCGCGGCATCGCGATGAGCCACCAGGGTGGCGTCTGGCGTGGTCACCACGATGAGATCATCTACACCCACGGTGGCAATCAGATGCCGTTCGTGGGAGCGCAGCAGACTGTTGTGCGTGTCCACCGTCAGCGTGTCGCCTTCGCGCAGGTTGCCGTCGCCGTCACGCTCGCCCGCCATCCACAGCGCCGACCACGAGCCGATATCGCTCCAGCCGCAGCTGACCGGCAGCACCGCTGCGCGTTGGGTCTTCTCCATCACGGCGTAGTCGATCGAGTCGTCGGGCACCGCCGCAAACAGCTCGCCGTCGATGCGCACGAAGTCCAGGTCGCTGCAGACCGATGCATAAGCCGCGCGCACCGCCGCAAGCATCTGCGGCGCGTGTTTGCCCAGTTCTTCCAGATAGCGCGCCGCCTTGAACAGGAACATGCCCGAGTTCCAGTCATAGCCGCCATCGGCTACGTAACCCTCGGCCGTGGCGGCGTCGGGCTTCTCGACGAAGCGTTCGACGCGGAAGCCCCCTTCCGGCAAGGCCTCGGCCCGGCGGATGTAGCCGAACCCGGTTTCCGGGCGGTCCGGCCGAATTCCGAAAGTGACGAGCCAGCCGGCTTGCGCCACGGGGAGCGCGCGGGTCACGGCATCCACGAACTGCTCGCCGTCGCCGATCAGGTGGTCTGCCGGCAAGACGAGCAGCATCGCTTCCGGATCGCGCGCCAGTGCATGCATGGCACCCAGCGCGATAGCCGGCGCGGTGTTGCGCGCGCACGGCTCGAGCAGGATCGCCGCTCCATTTACCCCGCTCTGCAGCAGCTGCTCGGCGGCCAGGAAGCGGTGGTCTTCGCTGGCCACCACGATGGCCGCCTGCACCCCAGGAAGATGCAGCGTGCGTGCCACTGTCTGCTGGAAGAGCGTCTCGCGCCCTGCCAGGGCGAGGAACTGCTTGGGCAGATTGCGTCGCGACACCGGCCACAGACGCGTGCCGCTGCCGCCGCTGAGGATGAGGGGGATCAACATGAGGTCCACTTCCTGAAGGCGCTACTGCCGGGCCTGGCGATAGAAGGCCAGGATTGTCCCGCAGCGTGCGCGGGGGCGCTACATCCGTCGCCCGAGTCAACCCGCGCGTAGGGCGTCGATCACCGGCGGCAACGCCTCACGCCAAGCCGGCGGGGTATAGCCGAAATGCTGGGCCATGCCCTCATTGGCCAGCACCGACCAGGCAGGCCGCCGTGCCGGCGTGGGGAATTGCTCGGTGCCGATGGCGTTCACCCTAGGCGCCTGCGCAAGCAGGCCGGCCGAGACGGCCTCATCGAAGATCGCCTGGGCGAACCCATGCCAGCTCGTGTGGCCTGAAGCCACCAGATGATGAACGCCCTCCATCCGCGCGCGGGCACGCGCATCGGCCGGTAGCCAGGTGTCCAGCGCGGCGAGTGTTCCGGCGACGATGATGTCCGTGCTGGTCGGGGCGCCGAGCTGGTCGGCCACCACGTTTAACGTGTCGCGCTCGCCGGCGAGCCGCAACATGGTGCGAAGGAAGTTATGGCCATGCGGCGCATAGACCCAGGCCGTGCGGAAGATCAGGTGCGCTGCGCCACTTTCGCGCAGCGCGACCTCCCCGGCCAGTTTGCTGCGGCCGTAGGCGCCCAGCGGGGCGGTCGGCGCATCGACGGGATAGGGTGCGTTAGCAGAGCCATCGAACACATAGTCGGTGGAGTAGTGCACCACCAGTGCATCATTCGCTGCGGCCCAGCGGCCGAGCACGCCGACCGCCTCGCCGTTGATCCGACCGGCCAGCGACTCTTCCTGCTCGGCGCGATCGACGGCGGTGTAGGCGGCCGTGTTGATGATCACGTCCGGCCGGATGCGGTCGAGCAGTGCGGGCAGGGAGTCTGGCGCCGCGAGATCTGCCGCCTCCACCGACCGGCCATCAAAAAGGCGGCCATCGCGCGTGGCGATCACCAACTCGCCACGTGCGGCCAGTCCACCCTGGGCCACGAAGCTGCGGCCAAGTTGGCCGTTGCCACCAAGCAGCAGGAACCTCATGCGCCAAAGACCGGCAGGCGATCGGCGGGAACGTCGGCAAGGAGTGGCGTCTTGCTGTCCTTGTCGGACAACAGCGGTTCGCTGATCGGCCAGTCGATCCCCAGCGCGGGGTCGTTCCAGCGGATACCGGCGTCGGCCTTGGCGTCGTAGAGTGCCGTGCACTGGTAAGCAAAGGTGGCGTGCTCCGACACCACGCAAAAGCCGTGGGCGAACCCTTCGGGGATCCAGAAGTGGCGATGGTTTTCGGCGGTGAGCATCACGCCAGCCCACTGGCCGAAGGTGGGTGAGCCGCGACGGATGTCCACGGCCACGTCGTACACCTCACCCTCCAGCACGCTGACCAGTTTGCCCTGCGGGTTCGGCCACTGGTAATGCAGGCCGCGCAGCACGCCGCGCGCCGAGCGAGACACGTTCGACTGCATGAAGCGCACGTCGATGCCGAGCTCCGCGTACTTCTTCGCGTGGAAGCTGTCGAAGAAATATCCGCGCGCATCGCCGTGCACCACGGGTTCGATCGCGCAGACGCCGGGAAGGCGGGTATCGATGCGCTTGAGGTGCTGAGAAGTCATTGCGACGCCTCCAGCAATCGCAGCAGGTATTGTCCGTACCCCGTCTTGGCCAGCGGCACGGCCAGCTCGCGCAAACGCGCCGCATCGATCCAGCATTGTTGGTTGGCCACGTCTTCCGGGCAGCACACCTTCAGGCCCTGCCGGTTTTCGACGGTAGCGATGTAGTTGCCCGCGTCCATCATCGATTCGTGCGTGCCGGTGTCGAG
>NZ_JBQCCF010000069.1:300000-403035 GCF_051962475.1 Dyella sp. | reverse complement strand
GGGGGGGCGGGGCGGGGGCCCCCCGGGGGGGGCGCCCGGCCCCTGTTTTTGGGGGGGGGGGCCCCGGCCCCCCCGGCGCCCCCCCCGGGGGGCCCCCCCCTTCCCGATTCTTGCCTGCGCCCGCAAACCGCACCACAACGCCATCTCCCGCTGATCACCCACGCTCTCCCCGCGTCGGCGACACCCACTGCGTCATGCTGCACTGCAATTTGACAGCGCTGTCATTTCTGCCAGTCTGCCCCGCCAGAGCGGTTCCGCGAGGGAGCCGCGCGCTTCGCAGCAGGGGAGAAAGGCGTGCCCGCATCCGTCCGTCGTTGGCGTTCCGTTCCGGCGATCCTGGCCGTTACCTTGACGTGGTTGCCGCTGGCCGCGGCCATGGCGGGCCAAGCCGCGGCGGCCGTGCATCCGGACCGCTGGCCGCGCGCGCATTGGCCGTTCCCTGCCGATCCGGCGCTGGAGTACAAGGTCGCCGTGTTGATGGCGCAGATGACCGTGGAAGAGAAAGTCGGCCAGCTGATCCAGGCCGACATCCTCAGCGTGACGCCGGATGACGTGCGCAAGTACCACCTGGGCGCGATCCTCGCCGGCGGCAATTCCAAGCCCGGTGCCCGGCTGACGGCGGACGCGAAGCAGTGGCAGGCGCTGTCCGACGCGTTCTATCGCGCGGCGATGGAACGCCACGACGGCCGCCCGGCGATCCCGCTGCTGTTCGGCATCGACGCGGTGCACGGGCACAACAACACCGTCGGCGCCACGCTGTTTCCGCAGAACTCGGCGCTGGGCAACGCGCACGATCCGGAACTGATCCGGCAGATCGGCGCGGCCACCGCGGCGGAGGTGCGCGCCACCGGCATCAACTGGACCTTCGCGCCCACCGTGGCGGTACCGCAGGACGTGCGCTGGGGCCGCAGCTACGAGGGCTATTCGCAGGATCCCAAGCTGGTCGCCGAGTACTCGCGGGCGATGGTCGAGGGCCTGCAGGGCAAGGTCGGCACGCCGCAGTTTCTCAATGACACGCACGTGATCGCCACGGCCAAGCACTACCTCGCCGACGGCGGCACCAAGGACGGCAAGGACCAGGGCGACGCCGAGGTCAGCGAGCGCGAGCTGATCGACGTGCACGCGGCCGGCTACCCGCCGGCGATCGACGCGGGCGTGCAGACGGTGATGGCGTCCTTCTCCGGCTGGAACGGCGTGAAGATGCACGCCAACAAGGCCTTGCTCACCGACGTGCTCAAGCAGCGCATGGACTTCCAGGGCCTGCTGGTGGGCGACTGGAACGCGCACGGCCAGATCCCCGGCTGCAGCAACACCGACTGTCCGATCGCCTACAACGCCGGCATGGACATGCTGATGGCGCCGGACAGCTGGCGCGACCTGTACGAGCACACGCTGGCCGAGGCGAAATCCGGCGCGATTCCGATGGCGCGGCTGGACGACGCGGTGGCGCGCATCCTGCGAGTGAAGTTCCGCGCTGGGCTGTTCGAGGCGGGCTTGCCGTCGGCCCAGCCGCTGGCGCGGCGCGCCGATGAGATCGTCGGCAGCCCCGCGCACCGCGCGCTGGCGCGTCGGGCCGTGCGCGAGTCGCTGGTGCTGCTGAAGAACAACGGCGGCGTGCTGCCGCTCGATCCACGCAAGCGCATCCTGATCGCCGGCGAAGACGCCGACAACATTTCCCGGCAGAGCGGTGGCTGGACGCTGACCTGGCAGGGCACCGGGCTGAGCAACGCGAATTTCCCCGGCGCGCAGTCGATCGGCGGCGGTATCGCCCGCCAGGTCGCCGCCGCCGGCGGTCACGCCGAGATCGCCGTCGATGGCCGTTACACACGCAAGCCCGACGCGGCCGTGGTGGTGTTCGGCGAGGATCCCTACGCCGAGTTCCAGGGCGATCTGCCGAACCTGCTGTACCGCCCGGGCGACGACCACGATCTGCAGCTGATCCGTCGCCTCAAGGCCGCCGGCATTCCGGTGGTGGCGGTGTTCCTCAGCGGTCGCCCGCTGTGGGTGAATCGCGAGATCAACACCGCCGACGCCTTCGTCGCCGCCTGGCTGCCGGGCAGCGAGGGCGAGGGCGTGGCCGACGTGCTGCTGCGCAGTGCCGATGGGCGCATCGCGCACGACTTCCACGGCCGCCTGGCCTATGCCTGGCCGCGCACGGCGCTGCCGGGGCACGGCGCGCCGCAGTTTCCGCTCGGCTACGGGCTGAGCTATGCGCATGGCGCCACCGTGTCCGCGCTGCCGGAGGTGTCGGGCATCCAGGGCGAGCAGATCCCGGTGGGCAACTACATCGACCGCGGCAAGCCGGTGCACGGCTACACGGTGAGCCTGGTCGGCGCCGACGGCGACACCGTCTCCGCCGACGTGTCATCGGCCGCCACGGCGGACGGCAGCCT
The DNA here is from genome assembly GCF_051962475.1 of Dyella sp. GTDB lineage: Bacteria > Pseudomonadota > Gammaproteobacteria > Xanthomonadales > Rhodanobacteraceae > Dyella_A. The sequence goes on along the minus strand of NZ_JBQCCF010000069.1, from coordinate 400,642 downwards.
GCGCATGAGTGCGCTCGACTACCGCGCCCAGGAGGATTCGCGCCGCTTCGCCTGGACGCGCGACCAGGCCACGCTGGCCGTGCAGGCGCAGGCGCCGCTGGACCTGGATCGCCAGACCAACGGCGACGTGCTGCTGGTGGTCACGCTGCGGGTCGATGCGCTGCCGGGGGCGGATGCCTGGATCGGGCTGGGCTGCGGCACGCAGTGCCAGGGGCGGGTGGCGCTGGGGCCGCAGCTGACGCACCTGGCCAGCGGCCAGTGGAGTCGCGTTGGCGTGCCGCTCAAGTGCTTCCGCGCCGCAGGCGCGGACATGCACCACATCGAGCAGCCGTTCCAGCTCGGTGCCGGGGCAGGTTCCTCGCTGGCGGTGTTCCGCGTGGCGCTGGGCACGGATGCCGATCAGGTGGTGACGTGCCCGAAATGAGCCGATGGAGCGGGCTCGAGGGCGTTCCCGCTTCCGCGAATTGACTTGCTGCGCACCAAAAACGCCGCGAGCCGAAGCCAGGAAGATCACGAGATTCAAGGGAAAACAGGAAGTTGCCGCGTTTCACAACTGTGCTGCCGCGCGTCAAGCTTCCAGCGAACGAAACTTTTATCATCGGTAATGACAGCGCTGTCATTTCGGGGATAGCAGATCCGGCCGGCACCGTCGTGCCGGCAACGAACCATCAGACTATGTGGAGGGGGAAGTACATGAAGCTGCGCTACTCGGCGTTGTATGTCGCCATGACCCTGGTGCTCGCTCCAGGCACCGTACTCGCTGCCCCGCAGGACGCGTCGTCGTCCGATGCGGCGCCGGCAAAGAAGAAAGTGACCCAGCTGGACGCGGTGCAGGTGAGCGCGACCAAGCGCGAAACCCCGCTGCAGAAGACGCCGGTGGCGGTCAGTGCGATCTCCGCCAACACGCTCGACAAGGAGCGGGTGATGACCGTGCAGGACATCACCAAGCTGGTGCCCGGCCTGCAGGGCACCTCGCAGGGCGACCACGGCGTGGTCACGCTCACCCTGCGCGGTATCGGCAACGACAGCGCCAAGACCGAATACGCCGACCCCGAGGTGGCCACCTTCGTCGACGGCGTCTACAGCCCGCGCGCCGAAGCGGCGTCCAGCCTGCTGCTGGACATGGACAGCGTGGAAGTGCTGCGCGGCCCGCAGGGCACGCTGTGGGGACGCAACTCCACCGCCGGCGCCATCAGCTTCACCACCGCCAAGCCGGACATCGAAGGCGGCTTCTACGGCAATGGCAGCATCGAGGCCGGCAACTACAACCAGAGCGGCGTGCGCGCCGCGGTGAACCTGCCGATCAGCAGCACCTTCGCCATGCGCGTGGCGGCCGTGCACCAGCAGCACGACGGCTATGTCGACTACCAGAACCCGATCGGCCAGATCCCCTCGGTGGACCAGCAGCGCGTCACCTACCTGGCCACGGGCGGCGATCCGGCGGCGTTCCAGCCGATCGACCCGAACGACTTCGTGAAGGGCGGCAAGAAGTACAACGCGCAGGACCAGTCGGCCGCCCGCGTGAGCGCGCGCTGGAAGCCGTCGGACAACTTCCTGTGGGATCTGTCCTACGAGTACTTCACCGACCGCGGCACGCCCAGCATGAACCTGATGCAGCAACCGCGGCCCGGGCAGAAATTCTGGTCGACCCTGGCCGATGTGGCGCCGTACCTCGACCGCACCGCCAAGTCGGTGCGCAGCCGCATGGACTGGCAGCTCGGCGATGGCCTCGACCTGACCTACGTGGCCGGCTACAACCGCTACTCCGGCAAGAGCGACTTCGACCAGGACGGCGGCGTCAACGTACCTACCAGCTTCACCACCAACGGCGTGTACCAGGAAGACCGCACCAACTTCTCCAACTACTCCAGCTACAGCCACGAGCTGGACCTGAAGTCCACCGGCGAGCAGACCGTCGATTGGATCCTGGGCCTGTACTACGCCCACGAGAACAACAACATCCGCTTCGACATCCCGATCATGAACGGTACCCAGCACGGTACCGTGAGCTGGCAGGGCTCGTTCATCCAGCCCGAAGAGCTGGTGGAGTCGTCGGCGGCGTTCGGCCAGGCCACCTGGCACATGAGCGACACCTGGCGCCTCACCGGCGGCGCGCGCTGGTCACACGACAAGCGCGAGAACCGCGGCGGCATCAACTGGGGTTGGGGTTACAACGCGGCGTACCCGCAACTGCCGCTCTCGCCGTGGCAGAGCCCCGGCGACGCCGGCTTCAACATCAGCCAGCACAACGACGGCACCTACAGCAAGAGCAAGCCGACCTGGCTGGTGCGCATCGACCATGATCTGGGCGCAACCGGGCTGATCTACGCCAGCGTGTCCACCGGCTACAAGTCCGGCGGCACCCAGGACGGCGGCGCGCTGTACAAGCCCGAGACGCTGACCAACTACGAGATCGGCACCAAGTTCTCCTTCCTGGACGGCCACCTGACCTGGAACAGCGCGGCCTACTACGAGGTGTTCAAGAACTACCAGCTGTCCGCGCCGGTGACCTACCCCGACGGCACGCACGGCCTGGGCTTCGCCAACGTGGGCGGCAAGACCAAGGTGGGCGGCCTGGAGTCGGAGCTGGCCTACTCGCAGAACCACGATCGCGCCACGCTGGTGCTCTCGGTGATCCCGGAGAAGAAGCTGGGCACCGAGCGCTATGCGGCCAGCAACGACTACTACGTGCCCACCGCCTGCCCGCCGGAGTCGACCATCAGCAACAACTGCGCGGACATCACCGGCAACGATCTGCCGCACGCGCCGGACGTTTCGCTCACTGCGATCTACGAACACGACTTCGTGCTCGGTAACGGCGGCCGGCTCACCCCGCGCATCAGCTCGCAGTACCAGAGCGCGCAGTGGCTGAGCTGGTTCAACTTCGGCGACGGCGACAAGCAGAAGGCCTACGTGCGCACCGACCTGGCGCTGCGTTACTCCGAGCCGGGCGACAAGTGGTACATCAACGCCTACGTGCAGAACGTCAGCGACGGCCGGGTCAAGAGCAGCGCCGCCGGCAGCACCCTGCTCGCCAACGGCACGGTGGCCTTCACCTCGCAGTATCTGCCGCCGCGCACCTACGGCGTGCAGTTCGGCTTCTGGTTCTGAGCTGATCGACGGCGGCGCGTCATGACGGTCGCGCCGCTCCTCTTTTGCCGTTCCCGAGCCGGTGTTGCAGGAGCTGACGCCGGCACCCTCCCCTTGAATGGCGCATCGGCCGGGTCTCCACGCAGGGGGCCCGGCCTTTCTTTGTCGTTCGACGGTGGGCTGACGGGGCAGGCGGCGACGTGAAGCGGAGGCGCAAGCGATGGCGCGGTTGAAGAAAGTGTTGATCGTCGGCGGCGGCACCGCCGGATGGCTGGTGGCGTGCTACCTGGCCAAGGCGATGCGATCGAGCGATCCATCGGCGGTGCAGGTGCATCTGGTGGAGGCCGAGAACATCGGCCTGCTGGGTGTGGGCGAGGCCACGTTCCCCTCGATCCGCGGCACGCTCGCGGCGATCGGGCTGGACGAGCGCCGGTTCCTCGACGGCGCCCACGCCACCTACAAGCAGGGCATCCACTATCGCCACTGGGTGCGACCGCCGGGCGCGCCGGGACGCGAGGCGTTCTTCCATCCCTTCAGCCTGCCCAGCCAACGTCCAGGCGGACCGGAGCTGCTGCCGTACTGGCTGCTGGGCGAGGCGCCGGCGGGCCTGTCGTTCGCCGAGGCGGTAGCGATGCAGAGCCGGGTGGTGCAGCACCAGCGCGCGCCCAAGCGTCCGCAGGACGGCGACTACCAGGGGCCGCTGAACCACGCCTTCCATTTCGACGCCGCCTGCTTCGCCAAGGTGCTGGCCGAACACGGTACCCAGGTACTCGGCGTGCATCGTCACGTGGCGACCGTCGAGCGCGCCGAGCTGGACGAACGCGGCGCCATCGCGCGATTGATCACCAGCGAGCTCGGCGCCCTGACCGCCGACCTCTACGTGGACTGCACCGGCCTGCGCGGGCACCTCATCGACGGCGCCATGCAGTCGCCGTTCCACAGCCGCGCCGACGTGCTGTTCGCCGATCGCGCGGTAGCGATGCAGGTGCCGTACGAGCGGCCCGATGCGCCGATTCCCTCCTACACCATCGCTACCGCGCAGGAGGCCGGCTGGACCTGGGACATCGGCTTGCAGCAGCGCCGCGGTGTGGGCTACGTCTATTCCTCGCGGCACAGCGACGATGCGCGCGCCGAGCAGGTGCTGCGCAGTTACCTCGGGGCCTCGGCCGAGGGCCTGACGCCCCTGCGCATCCGTTTCGAGACCGGCTACCGCCCCGAGCACTGGTGCCACAACTGCGTGGCGGTGGGGCTCGCCGGCGGCTTCGTCGAACCGCTGGAATCCACCGGCATCGCCCTGGTGGAGCTGGGCGCCTACCTGCTCACCCACGCGCTGCCGGCCGACCTCGACGACCTCCCGCGCATCGCGCGCCACCACAACGCGATGATGGTGGCGCGCTACGAGCGGATCATCGACTTCATCAAGATGCACTACTGCATCAGCCAGCGCGGCGACACGCCGTTCTGGATCGACAACGCCGACCCCGCCAGCATCCCGCAAACGCTGCAGGACAAGCTGGCACTGTGGCGGCATCGCCCGCCGCATCGACTGGATTTCGTCAGCGACCTGGAGATGTTCCAGGTGGCGAGCTGGCAGTACGTGCTTTACGGCATGGAGTTCCACACCGACATCGAGCCGATGCGCCACGCCTACCCACAGGTGGACGAAGCGCGGCGCGAGTTCGCAGCGATCCAGCAGGTGGCGCAGCACGCCCTCGGCGACCTGCCCGACCATCGCGCCTTCGTCGAGCGGATGGTGGGTGAGCACCGCGAGCGTGCCGGGCGGCGGCACGCCGCGGCCTGATTCGCGCCCGCCGATGTGGCGCGGGGCCGGAGAATCGCGCGCGTCGGCCTGCCACCGGGCACTCGGCTGCCCCTTTCGTCGCTGGCCGAGCACGCCGGTGCCGACCGCGCGAAGAAACGCCTCCGTTTCGCCGGTGAAAACCAACTCGGGACAACGTAGGACTGCGGCCGACCAGAACGATGCGCGGTGATACAGCGAGACAGAGCCACGCCAGGCGGCGGGGCTCCTTCCTCATTCGCAGGATGTCCGCCTTCCTGTGCGGCAGAATCCGGCGGTCTACAACCCCACCAGCGGCTGCACCTTGCGCGCGAACCACCCCGGGAAGCGCAGCGGGGCGTCCAGCGCGGCGACGCAGATGCACGGTACGCCGGGCGAGGTCACCGGCTGGTGCTCGACCTCGCCGTCCAGATCGGCCATGTCGCCCGGGCCGAAATGACCCAGCGCATCGTCGTACGCGCCTTTGAGGATCTGGGTCAGCTCGGAGCCGCCGTGACTGTGCACCGGCATGCTCTTGCCGGGCGCGATCTTCAGCAGGATGAGGTTGTCGCCGGTGGGCCGCGCGGCGCGGATCATGTGCACGCCGGGGGCGGTCCAGCGCCAGCGCAAGGCGCGCCAGGACGAGCCGAAATACGGGCGCAGCGGCCGCGGCAGCAGGTCGATATCGGTGGTCTGGGCGGGCGCATCGTCCTCGCCGCCCAGACGCGGCGGGGCGGGCGGCGTCGCATCGAGCCGGGCGAGCATCTGCGCGCGCAGCTGGGCCTGGCGGCCGCCCTCGTCGGCTGGCTGGCGCTGGCTGAGCAGGAAGCCGCCGATGCGCTCGGCAAACGCCAGCTGCTGACGGCAGTGCCCACAGACCTCCAGATGGGTCGCGGCCACGGCGCGAAGGCCGTCGGACATCGCGCCAGCGGCGTAGCTGACCAGAGTCGCCTCGTCCAGGTGATGGCGCGGGTTCATGCCGCCCCCCTGCACACTTCCACCTGCAGCTTGAGGAAGGCGCGGCGCAGTGAGGACTTCACCGTACCCAGCGGCATCCCCAGCTCGGCGGCGATCTCGCAGTGCGTCTTGGCTTCGAAATAGGACATGCGGATCAATCGCGCCTGGGTGGCGGGCAACTTCTCGATGCGCCGTGCCAGGTCGACATGGTCGGCGTAGCTCTCGGCCCGCGAGAACGCCTCATCGGTGGCTTCTTCCGGCACCTCCACGCCTTCCGGCAGCGACACCCAGTAGCGCTCCTGGCGCAGGCGGTCGATGTGCAGGTTGCGGGCGATGCGGAACAGCCAGGTGGCCAGGCTGCCGCGGCTGGCCTCGAACATGGCGGCACGCTGCCACAGCCGCAGCAGCACCTCCTGGGCCAGCTCCTCGGCGACGGCCTCGGTCGAACCCTGACCGCGCAGGTAGAGACGCACGCGGGGAAAGAAATGGTCGTAGATGCGCATGAAACTGTCACGGTCGGCACGAGCCGCCACCGCCGCCATTTCGGCAGCCCAGTCCTCGGCAGTCTTCGGTTGCGGGTCGTGGGTCGACATGGCTCGCGCCGCCTCGAAAGGCGACAGGCTCCAGCGGGTGGCGTCGTGCTTCATGGTCGAACGGCAATTGGGAAGTCCGCTCGATGTACGGACAGTGCCCGGATTTGGATGCGATAGCCAGCGTGGCCATGTGCCTCCCTGCCATCGCGGCAGCCCGGAGGGATGAGTGGCCTCGTCCATGTCGCGGCTGCTGGGCCCGCCCTTACGGAGCGACGCTGTGCCCCGGGTGAGGCTCAGAAGTGCGCAAGCCGGGGTTCGCGTGGACATTGGCGCCGGTATGACGCCCGCCGTCGAGTGCCGGTGGCAGGGTCGGTCCGTCGCGCCGTTCGCGCCGCCACCGCCCCGGGGCGCAACCCATCTCGCGGTGGAACACCCGCGAGAAATGCGCTTGGTCGGCAAAGCCGCAGGCCATCGCGATCTGCGTCATCTGCTCGTTGCTGCCCAGCAGCAGCTCACGCGCCCGGGCGAGCCGCAGGGCGATGACGTAGGCGTGCGGAGACATGCTGAAGCTGAGCCGGAAGGCGCGTGAGAAATAGCTGGTGCTCAGCCGGATCACGCGGGCCATCTCTTCGACCCGGATCGGCGTGTCCAGGCGGGCCTGAATATGGTCGATCACCCGCCGCGCCTGCCACGGTGCCAGGCCGTGAACGGGATGCTGCACCGGGTCCGACGGCGCCGGTGTGCGGGACTCGGCGTCCCGCAGCAGTTCCAGGGCCCGTTGGATCTGCCGTTTGGCGGTGTGGGCATCGCCACCGAGCGCCAGCCGGGCGCGCTGGAGAAGCTGGGAAACCGTCGGAACGATCGCGTCCCGTTCCATCGACTCGTTCATGGTGTCGCGTCCCCGCTACTGGGCTCACCGCCGGGTCACCTTGAACTATCACCACTAAGGGGCTGGAGAACCATTGATCCGTGGACGGAAAATTCGACTGCACCGACGGACGACAGGAGGCTCCTCCTTTCGGGCGAGACACGGGTCCCGCCGCCCGCGGCCCGCCAGGTTGGCTAGAGCCGGATCAGGCCGCGCCGGTTCGCCTCGGTGAGGGCTTCGGTGCGGCTCAGGACCTGCAGTTTGGTGAAGATGCTGCGCAGATGCGATTTGACCGTGGTTTCGCCGATCAGCAACTGCCGGGCGATGTCCTTGTTGCTGCATCCGCGCGCCAGCAGAGTGAGCACCTCCAGCTCGCGGCCGGTCAGTGCTTCGCCGCTGACGGTGGAGGCGAGCTTGGCCAGCAGCAGCGGCGGAATGCGCACCTCGCCGGCATGGACGGCGCGGATGCATTCGAGCAGTTCTTCGCGCTGCGCATCCTTGAGCATGTACCCCTTTGCGCCGGCCACGATCGCGCGGGTGATGTCGTGATCGGTATCGAACGTGGTCAGCACGATGAGCCGGGCCGCAGCGTCTTCGCGCCGGATCGCCTCGATGGCGCCAACCCCATCGAGCATCGGCATGCGCAGGTCGAGCAGGGTCACGTCGGGGCGGTATTCCAGCCACCGCTCGACGCAAGCCTGGCCGTTGGCCGCTTCGCCCGCCACGAGCATGTCTGACTGGCGTCCGATGATCGCCGCCAGGCCCTCGCGCACCGTCACGTGATCGTCGGCGATCAACACCCGGATCGGTGACGATGGAAGCGGCGGTGTAGCTGAAACCTGCGTTGTCATCACCGTGATTTCCTTGGCTGGGAGGTCGTCGGCAGGCGGACAGAAAGCTTCGTGCCGTGACTGCTCGCGCTCTTGACCTTCATTTCGCCACCCATGGCGTCGACTCGTTCGCGCATGCCCAGCAGGCCGAAGCCATCGCGCCTTGCTGCCGGATCGAAGCCACGTCCATCGTCGACAAGCTCCAGACGCACCTCGCTGCGAGCGAAGGTGACCGTGGCGATGAACCGCGATGCCTGTGCGTGACGCAGCACGTTGGTCAGCGCTTCCTGGGCGATGCGGAACAAGGCCTCCTCGCAGTCCGCTGGCAGCGTCCGGAGAACCCCGGCCACTTTCAGCTCGGTATGCAGCGCCGTGCCTTCGGTCAGCTTGCCGAACAGCGCGCGCAGGGCGACGGTCACCTCGCCGTGTTCCAGTGACTGCGGGCGCAACGCCTGCACCGAGCGACGGGCCTCGCTGAGGCTCTCGCGCGCCAAGCTGCGGGCGGTGACGATGTGCTGTTCCGCTTCCTGCCCGAGGCCGCGCCGGCTGGCATCCTCGGCGGCCTCCAGCTGCACGATGACGCCGGTGAAGCCCTGCGCCAGCGTGTCGTGGATGTCGCGCGCAATGCGGTTGCGCTCATCCATCACGGCCGCGTCGCGTCCCTGCGCGGACAACTCGGCCAGCCGGATCATCAGCATGGCCTGCTGTGCCAGCGCCTGGGCCAGCTCGATCTGTTCCGACTCAAAACTGCGCTGCTGCTTGAAACGAAGCCCGATGGCGCCCTCCAGCTGCCCGGCGATCATCATGGGCACCAGCAGCACGGTGATGATGCCCAGCGGCAGCAGCCGATCGCGCAGGGCAAACGGAGGCACGGTCCGGATGTCTTCGATGACGCTGGGTTTGCCGGAACGAAAGACGTCGGGCCAGGGCCAGATGTCTTCCATCGGGAGCATCAGGTCGAGCCCGGCAAAGCGCGGGTCGGTCCTCGGCACGACGCGGTCGTCCTCGAACGCGAACTCGATCCTTACCTTGCCGTCGACCTGACCACGTCGCCAGACGCTGGCGCTGTGCGCGCCAAACTGGGCGGTCAGCGTGCGCAGGATGTGCGTGACCAGCTGGTTGGGGTCCGGCTCCATCGCGAGCGCATCCAGGGCGCTCTTGAGCGCGTTGACCTGCCCCCGCGCGAGTTGCTCGGACGCCAGCAGCGCTCGCTCGGCGCGCTTGCGCCCTTCGATGTCGATATTGGCGCCGTACCACTTGAGCACCTGGCCGGTGGCGTCGAGCAGTGGCGCGTAGCGGAAAAGAAACCAGCGGTACTCGCCGTCGAAGCGGCGCACGCGCGCCTCGAGCTCGTCGGGAGCGCGCCGCACCATCGCTCCGCGCCACTGCACTTCCAGCCCTGGCAGATCGTCCGGATGGATGGTGCGGGTCCAGCCCCAGCCGAGGGCGTCGTCCATCGCTATCCCGGTGTACTCACACCACTGCTTGTTGAGGAACTCCACCGGTCCATCGGCGCTGCCGAACCAGGCCAGCCCGGGGATGGTGTCGATCGCGGTGCGGAAGCTCTTCTCCCAGCTCTGGAGATCGCCCGAGAGGGTCGCGCTCTTGTGCGCGGTGCGTGAACGGGGCGGAGCATCCGTCATGGCACCGATCCCCTCGCAGTCATGGCATGGCGCTGGCGTCGACCCTGCCAGTAGGCAGAGGGCTGTGTGGCTGCCTGGTGCACGTCTGTTTGCCGGGCCATGGATCGTCTTCCCTTCGTGCGACACGCGGCTGAGGCGCGGATACCGCCGCCACATAGCGGAGCAGCAGGCCGCGGGGTTTCGTCCCGTGCACAACAACGCCGATCGGGACGGGTGAGCAGCATAGTCCCGTGGCGGGGCGCCGGCTTGAACGAACCGGCCGGCGATCTTCGACGTAGGCTTGCGTATCGGGGGAGGCGGCCGGCGCATGTCGCCATGGCAGAGATCGACAAGTCCGGCAGGCACGATCAAGCCAATCCCCGGCTGATCACCTACGTTCCGGGCACCACGTCGCGCCAAGGTGCCACCATGATCCGGACATTTGTCTCCCTCATCGCCTGCAGTCTCCTGTTCGTCGCGTCGACCTGCGCAGCCGCGGTCAAGCCGTACCCGGCCAGCTTCAAGACCGAAACGATCGACGCCAACGGAACCCAGATCTACGTGCGTGTCGGCGGGCACGGCCCGGCCGTGGTCATGCTGCATGGCTACGGCGAGACCGGCGACATGTGGCAACCGCTCGCCGTGGCCATGGCCAAGAACCACACCGTGATCGTGCCGGACCTTCGCGGCATGGGGCTGTCCGCGCATCCGGACGGAGGCTACGACAAGAAAAACCAGGGACGCGATGTGGCTGCCGTGCTGGACGCGCTGCACGTTGACCGGGTGGATGTGGTCGCTCACGACATCGGCAACATGGTCGCGTTCGCGTTTGTGGCCGAGCAGCCGCAGCGCGTGACCCATCTGGTGCTGATGGATGCCCCGATTCCCGGGGTGGGGCCGTGGGAGGAGATTCTGAAGAATCCGCTGCTCTGGCACTTCCGCTTTTACGGCCCGGACATGGAGCGCCTGGTCAAAGGCCGCGAGCGGATCTACCTCGACCGCTTCTGGAATGAGTTCTCGGCCGACCCCAAGAACTTCGACGAAGCGAGCCGCGAGCACTACGCCAAGCTCTACGCGCGACCGAAAGCCATGCATGACGGCTTCGAACAGTTCCATGCGTTCGACCAGGATGCCCAGGACAACCGTGAGTTCCTCACCGCGGGTCCGATCTCTGTCCCCGTGCTCGCCATCGGTGGCGAGAAATCCTTCGGCACGCAGATGGCGGTGGTGGCCCGGGCCGCGTTTAGCAATGTCCGAGGCGCAGTCATCCCGCACGCGGGTCACTGGCTGATGGAGGAGAACCCCCAGGCCACCGTTGCCGCGGTGCAGGAGTTCATCCCGTGAGCGTGTTCGGCAGAATCGGCTGTCGTCGCGGATACCTGGTCATCGCATGGCTGGTTGCGCCGCTGGTCGCGGCGGCAGATCCCGGCAATGGCCAGCTCAGGCTCGCCCCCACGGACATCGCGGCGCTGGCGAAAGGTGGCGCGGGCGCGGGAACCTCCGGCGTGGCTGGGATCCGAACTACCGTGCTGTTCGGCAACCCCGAAGCGGCCGGGCCCTACACGATCGCGCTGCGGGTTCCTCCGCATACGACCATCGCAGCCCATACCCATCGCGACAGCCGCACCGCGGTCGTGGTGTCCGGTACCTGGTGGTTCGGCTACGGCCCGGCCAACACCAGCGACCGGCTCAAGGCGCTTCCTCCCGGCAGCTTCTATACCGAACCAGGTGGCCAGGCGCACTTCGCCCGGACCGGCGATGAGAGCGCCGTCGTCTACATCACCGGCATCGGCCCCACCGACACCCACTACCTCGACGCTGCTGCCGACCCGCGTCGGCCATAGCCGCGACGCTTCTACCCATTCCCGCAGAGGATCCTGCCTCATGACCTCCTACGCGAAGATTCGCGATCCCATCGCCGACCATCTGCTCACGCCGCAAAACGCCGCCGTGCTGATCATCGACTACCAGCCCGTGCAGGTGAGCTCCATCGCCTCGCGCGACAAACGGCAGCTGGTCGCCAATATCACCGCGCTGGCCCGCATCGCGAAGCTCTACGCCCTGCCGGTGGTGCTCGCGACGGTGAACGTGTCCACAGGGCGTAACCAGCCGACGATCCACCAGATCACTGAGGTTCTGGGCGATGTGCCGATCGTCGATCGCACCTCGATCAATGCCTGGGAAGACCGGGATTTTGTCGCCGCGGTCAAGGCGACCGGCAGGAAGAAACTGATCATGGCGGCATTGTGGACCGAGGTGTGCCTGGTCCATCCTGCGCTGGATGCGCTCGCCGACGGCTTCGAGGTATACCCCGTGGTCGATGCCTGTGGCGGCACGTCGCTCGAGGCCCACAATGCCGGGCTCGAGCGCCTGGCGCAGGCCGGCGCCAAGCCCACGAGCTGGGTGCAGCTGATCTGCGAGCTGCAGCGTGACTGGAACCGCGAGGCCACCGTGCCCGGCTTTGCCGACATTCTCTTCGCTATCGAGGGGCACTGAGCGCGTCCAGCGTTAGTGCGAGGAGGAGCTGCGCCTGCGGTCCCCCCATGAGCCATAAATTGGCCGGCCTGCTAAACCCTTAGGCTGGCCATCGCAGGCACGATGCTACCTCCGCACGGGCGACCTCACGAGGGAGGGGCTTCAAACTTGAAATGGGCGCCCTCCCGAACGGCCACAATGGGCGGGCGTCCGGGAGATTTGGCCAAGCCGGCCAGATCGCGTAGTAAGAGGCATATGGCGGCGGAAAACTGGGCCCACCAGGACTCGAACCTGGAACCAAAGGATTATGAGTCCTCTGCTCTAACCATTGAGCTATAGGCCCGCAAGGCTGCGCAGTTTAGCCGTTCGTGCACCGGTCGTGGTGTCCGTCTCTGCATCACCGGCGTTGTCCGGACCGTCGTCACAGCGAGTCGCTGACATGAAAACGCCCGCAGTGAGCGGGCGTTTTCGGTGAGCGATGGCAGCTGTGGTTATTCCAGGTCGAGGAACGAGCGCAGCTGTTCCGAGCGGCTGGGGTGACGCAGCTTGCGCAGGGCCTTGGCTTCGATCTGGCGGATGCGCTCGCGGGTAACGTCGAACTGCTTGCCGACTTCTTCCAGCGTGTGATCGGTGTTCATGTCGATGCCGAAGCGCATGCGCAGTACCTTGGCCTCGCGCGGGGTGAGCCCGGCGAGCACGTCACGCACGGTTTCCATCAAGCCGGTCTCGGTGGCCGAGTCGATCGGCGAGCTGGCGTTACCGTCCTCGATGAAGTCGCCCAGGTGAGAGTCCTCGTCGTCGCCGATCGGGGTCTCCATGGAGATCGGTTCCTTGGCGATCTTCAACACCTTGCGGATCTTGTCCTCGGGCATGTCCATCTCCTTGGCCAGCTCCTCCGGCGTAGCCTCGCGGCCGAACTGCTGGAGCATCTGGCGGGAGATGCGGTTCAACTTGTTGATCGTCTCGATCATGTGGACCGGGATGCGGATGGTCCTGGCCTGATCAGCGATGCTGCGGGTGATCGCCTGGCGGATCCACCAGGTGGCGTAGGTCGAGAACTTGTAGCCGCGGCGGTATTCGAACTTGTCCACCGCCTTCATCAGGCCGATGTTGCCTTCCTGGATGAGGTCCAGGAACTGCAGGCCGCGGTTGGTGTACTTCTTGGCGATCGAGATCACCAGGCGCAGGTTGGCCTCGACCATTTCCTTCTTGGCGCGGCGCGCCTTTGCCTCGCCCACGCTCATGGCGCGGTTGATGTCCTTGATGTCGGTCAGCGGCAGAAACAGCTTGCGCTCGATCGCGGCGAGCTTTTCCTGCTCGGCGTCGATCGCGTCCTTGTGGGTCTTGATGTTCGGCGACCACTTCTGGCGTTTGCGGCCCAGCTCAGCCGCCCACTCGAGGTTGCCCTCGTTGCTGGGGAAGGTCTTGAGGAACTCGGCCTTGGGCATCTTCACCTGCTTGACAAAGATGTCCATCAGCACGCGCTCGTGGTGGCGGATGTCGCCCACCACCTCGCGCAGCTTGCGCACGAAGCTGTCGATCAGCGCCGACGGCAGCTTGAGCTTGAGGAACTCCTCGGCCATCTGGTCGCGCAGCTTGACGATCTTCTTGTCGGTGATGCCGGTGGCCTTGGGCGCGGCCTTCTGGAACTTGGCGTAGTAGTCGCGCAGCAGTTCCATGCGACGCTTGACCTCTTCCGGATCCGGACCGGTCGGGCCGGCTTCCTCGTCGTCGGAGCTGGTGTCGTCGTCTTCCTCTTCCTCGTCGCCTTCCTCCTCGGTGCGGTTGGCGGCGGCTTCCTCGGCTTCGGCGAGCGCGGCGTCGGCGGCGGCTTCCAGGTCGAGGAAGCCGGCGAGGATTTCGGACAGACGGCGCTTGCCGTCCAGGTGCTGGTCGTACTCTTCCAGCAGCAGTTCGATGGTCAACGGGAAGCTGGCCAGCGCGGTCTGCACCTGGCCCAGGCCTTCCTCGATGCGCTTGGCGATGGCGATCTCGCCCTCACGGGTGAGCAGCTCGACCGTGCCCATCTCACGCATGTACATGCGCACGGGGTCGGTGGTGCGGCCCACTTCGGAGTCGACCGCCGACAGCAGGGCCACGGCTTCCTCGGCCGCGGCCTCGTCGTCGTTGCCGCCACCGGGGGCGTTGTCGGCCAGCGGATCGGCGTCCGGCGCGGCGTCGTGCACCTCGATGCCGACGCCCTTGAGCACCGCCATGATGTCTTCGATCTGCTCCGGATCGACGATGTCGTCGGGCAGGTGGTCGTTGATCTCGGCATAGGTCAGGTAGCCCTGCTCCAGACCCTTGGAGATGAGCGCCTTGATTTCTGACTGTTGCTCGGGAGCTTTGCTATTCATACCTACCGCCGCGGATGCAGGAACCGATCAGTATAGCCATGTGCTGCTTTTTTGACCAGTTTTCAAGTGGGGATCGAAAGGGAACTGGGCAGCAAGAATCGCGCCAGATCGCGCCGTAGCGCGTGTTCGCTGGAGCGTTCGCCATCAGGTTTCGAGCCAGAAGGTCACCGGTCCGTCGTTGACCAGGTGTACCTGCATATGGGCGCCGAAGCGGCCGGTTTCCACCCGTGGGTGGGCAAGGCGGGCCAGCTCGACCAGACGATCGAACCAGTGCTGGCCGTGCTCGGGCGCGGCTGCCGTGGTGAAGCTCGGCCGCATGCCAGAACGGGTGTCGGCGGCCAGGGTGAACTGGCTCACCAGCAGCAGGTCGCCGCCGGTGTCGGTAAGCGAACGGTTCATCTTGCCCGCGGCATCGGCAAACACCCGATACCCGAGCAGCCGCTGCACCATGCGCTGCGCCTGCGGCTCGCCGTCCTCCGGCTGCACGGCCACGAGGGCCAGCAGACCCGCGCCGATGGCGCCCACGGTTTGGTTGTCGACAGACACATGCGCCGAGGTGACGCGCTGAATCAGGGCGATCATGCAGGGTTCCGAAGCAGACGCTTCAGCTTAGCGCGATCGTTTCCCGCTGGCAGCAGGTGGCGGCGAGGCTTCGACTAAACTGCCCCGATGCGTGCGGACATCTACCTGATCTATCTCCTGTTGCGCCTGCTGGCGCGATTGCCGCTGCGCTGGCTGCACGGCCTGGGCGCCTTCTTCGGACGGCTGCTGCTGGTCGTGGGCGCACGCAGCGCCGAGGTGACTGCGGTGAACCTGGCGATCGCCCGTCCCGGGCAGCCTCCGACGGCCCGCCGTGCGTTGCTTCGCGAGGCGATGGCCGAGGGTGGCAAGTCGGTCACCGAGATCATCAAGGTGTGGGGCAGCGGTGCCACGCGCGCGCTGGGACTGGTGCGCGAGGTGCGCGGCGCCGAGCTGTTCGACGCGGCGTTGGTCAGCGGCAAGGGCGTGATCATCGCCGCCCCGCATCTGGGCTGCTGGGAACTGCTCAATTACTGGCTGTGCAGCCGCACGCCGATGGCCATTCTCTACCGGCCGCCGCGGATCGCCGCGATCGAGCAACTGCTACGCAAGGTGCGCGGGGCGCTGGCGCCCGAGCAAGTGCGCGCCGAGGGCGCGGGCGTGCGTACGCTGTACAAGCGGTTGGCCGCCGGTGGCACGGTGGGAATCCTGCCCGACCAGAAACCCCGCGCGGGCGATGGCGAGGTGGCCCCGTTCTTTGGCCGTGATGCTCTGACCATGGTGCTGCTGCCGCGCCTGGCGGCGCGCACCGGCGCCACGGTGCTGTTTGCCTTCGCCGAACGGCTGCCGCGCGGCACAGGTTTTCGCATCCACCTGCTGCCGGCGCCGGTCGGGCTCGACGATGCCGATCCGGCGGCGGCCTGCGCGGCCCTCAACCGCGGCGTGGAAGCCTGCGTGGAGCGGGCGTTCACGCAATACCAGTGGCAGTACAAGCGCTATTCGGCCGACGGACTGGTGAGCCCGTACGACGGCGCCGGCCGCCTCGCGGCGGATTGAGCGCTTAGCCCTCGCGCGCCAGCCGCTTGAGGAACACGGTCATTTCCTTGGCCGCCTGCTGGTCGCCGCGTTCGGTGGCCACAGCGATGCCCTTGCGCCACGCAGCGGCGGTGCCGTCGTGGTCGTGCAGCGCGAGGCAGGCCTTGCCCAGCGCCTTCCAGGCGGCGGAGTAACGCGGATCGAACTCGATGGCGCGCTCCAGTTCGGCGCGGGCGGCAGCCGCGTCGCCACCATCCAGCAGTGCGCTGCCGAGCGAGAAGCGCAGCAGCGCACCGTCACGCGGCCCGCCGCATTGGGCCCGCAACGCCGCGATGCGATCGGACGGGCTCACGGTCGCAGTGGCGCCGGATAGATTCGGGTCGGCGTGGTCGGCTCCGGCGGCTGCTGGCCGGCCTGCACGTCGCTAAGCACCGGCGCCGGCCAGATCACGATCCACGACGAACGGAACGGCTGCACCAGCAAGGCGTAGCGGCGGTCGGCGGCCGTGAGTTTTTCCGGGTGGGTGACGATCAGGCCATCGGGATGCGACTGGGCGAAGGCCGCGATCGCGGCGTCGCCGCGGATTTCGGTGATCGGTCGGGTCAGGCGCGCGGCGAAATGGAACTGCGCATCGTAGGCGCCGACGTAGGCGATCGGGCGCTGCTCGACTTCGGCCGCGGCCAGCAGGTCGGTCGATGGCGTGAGATCGTACTTGTGCCAGGCAGTCAGGGTGAACAGCGTATTGAACGCCAACGTGCCGATCAGGCCAGCAATCGCCAGCCGTCGCATCTCGCCGCGGCCGCGCAACAGCAGCAGCGCGCCGAGCAGCAGGAACAGCACCGAAAAGTAGCGGCTGTAGCCGACCGCCTCGTCGAACCACTCGCCATGCAGGCGGTTGCCCGCCACCAGGTCCGGCAGCACGAACATGAATACCGCCAGCAGCGCGCCGCCCGCCGCCAGCGGCCAGGTGCCCAGCCAGGCGGTGCTGGCCAGTTGCGGATGGCGTTCGCGCAGCAACGCGATGGCGCCGGCCAGTAGCAGGCAGCCGCCGCCGAGTTCAGGCAGCGGGTAGTACAGCTGCTTGCCGCTGACCAGCGAGAAAGTGACGAACGCCGGCACCAGCCAGCACAGCGCAAAGCGCACGCCGGCCGGCAGCGGCCGGCGCAACATTGCCAGGGCCGCCACGGCGCGCGGCCAGACCGCGAGCGGGAACATCAGCACCGGAATTGCCAGCAGGTACCACCACAGCGGGCGGGCATGGTTCTGCAGG
This sequence comes from Dyella sp., assembly GCF_051962475.1. GTDB lineage: Bacteria > Pseudomonadota > Gammaproteobacteria > Xanthomonadales > Rhodanobacteraceae > Dyella_A. The sequence continues at coordinate 383,309 of NZ_JBQCCF010000069.1, read as the reverse complement.
TCGGCCGCCGGGGCCACGCCGTTGACCACGCGCGCCGCGGTCTGGGTGAAGAACAGCCGCTGCCGATACGCCTCGCCGCCGCTGAAGCCGGCCGGGATCGCCCAGGCCAGCAGCATCGCCAGGCCTAGCAGCACGCCCAGTGCACCCAGCCCATACCAGCGCGCGCGATGGGTTCGCGCCCAGTCGTTCCACAGCGGGCCCAGCAGCCACGGGAAGACCACGTGCAGCAGCATGACCGGACCCTTGGTCAGCAGGCCGAAGCCGATGCACAGCCCGAACAGCCACCAGCGCGGCTCGGCGCGGCGTTCGGTCGGCAGCAGGCATAACAACGTTGCCAGCACCCAGGTCGCCAGCAGCACGTCGTACATGATCTGCAGGCCGAACAGGAACGCGTAGCTCAGCGAAAGAAGCATCCACGGCGTAGCCGAGGCCACCCACGGCCGGTCCGGGAAAAGCCGTCGCGCAATCGTCGACACCAGCACCAGCTGGGTGGCGCCGAAGCTCACCTCCAGCACTCGCGGCCACACGTCGCCGACGCCGAATACGGCCCAACCGGCGTGGATCATCCAGAACAGCAGCGGCGCTTTTTCGCTGTAGGGCTGGCCGTTGACGTAGGGCACCAGCCAGTGGTGGTCGTGCCACATCTCCCAGGCGACCGCGAGGGTGCGCGTGGAGAACAGCGGCATCGGCCCATGCGCGAAGATCGCCAGCAGCGCGGCCGCGCTCCAAAGCGGCAGCCAGGGCCACAGGGCGCGCAGGTGTTCGGAGCGGGCGTAGGCGTTGGGCGTCACGGGTGGCCTCGGTGCAGGGTCAGCGCCGCATTCTAGCCGCCCGCGGCTGGCTGCCGGCTCAGCGGGCGCGCGCCGGCCCCCAGTAGCCGATGCGCCGACGCAGCTTGAGCTTGCGCCAAAGGTTCAGCGGCTTCGGTTTGCGGTTGCGCCCGCCGCCGGCGATGAACGCATCGATCGCGTCCAGCACGCGTTCGCTGGAGCGGCCGTCGCGGTACGGATGGATCGCCGCGCCAAAATCGGCGATCGCCTGCATCAGCTCCGGCGGGCGGGCCAGCGCGCGTTCGATCGCTGGCTCGAAATCCTCGACGCGATCGATGTCGATCAGTTGCGGGCCGGGCCGGCGGTTCTTGAACGTGACCACCGGCTTGCCGGTAAGCAGGAACTCGCTCAGCGCCGAGGACGTGTCTGAGCACATCATGTCCGCTTGCCCGAACAGGTCGAGGATGTTGTCGTCTTCGGCGAAGCGCAGGTGCTCGTTTTCCAGCGCCTTGTATTTGGCGCGGGTCTCCGGGTTCATTTTCGGATGGAAGGTGACGATCCAGCGCCAGCGACCATCACACGACAGCCGCTTGACCTCCTCGTACAGCGTCTCGGCGGCGCTCCACGAGGGCGAGAAGGTGGAGTGGTAGAGGATTACCGGCGGCGTGCGCACCGACGGCAGCGCACCGGCGATCTCGCGCATGAAGGGGTCTAGCTTGGGCCAGCCGGTCTCGCTGACGGCGAAATGGCCGAGCCGGTCGGCCAGCGCCTGGAACTGTGCGGTGTCGCGCGGGCCGGTGGTGCAGTACAGGTCGAAGAAGCCGCGGATGTAGATGTGCCGCGGCTTGCCGGCGTCGAAGCCGTGAAATACCTCCACCTTCACCCCGGGAAAGAAATGCGGCAGGTGGTTGCCCGGCGTGAGCACGGCGATCGGCTTCCAGCGCCGCACCTCCTCCACGCTCAGCAGGCGCTCGCCATCGGCTAGGTCTTCTGCACCGGGCCCGTCGAAAAACCATGCCGTCTCATCGCCACGAGCGCGTATCGCCGCCTGCAGGGGGCGCAGGATCGCCAGCGCATAACGTTCGGAGCCGTAGAGAAGGTAGTGCTTTGGCATGGTACGGACGGCCGGCAAGGCAAAGTGCATAGCTTACGGCGCGGCGGCCGGCTTGCCGATGCGTGGAGGGCTCAGCGGTCGACGCCGTGATGCTTGAGCACCGCCTCGGCCTCGGTCACCGAGGCCGGGTTGTGGCGCATCTCGTAGTAGCGCATGCGCTTGTACAGCGCGTAGCTGGCCGCGGTCTGGGCGATCAGGAAGCCGCGCCAGCCGTCCAGCATGGCCAGCCGGAACACATAGTCCTTGAGGAAAGCCAGCAGGTAGACGAACGGCGCCTGCCACATCCGCACTGGCTTGCCCTTCTCCAGCCAGTCGCGGCACTTCAGCTCCGCGTAGCGCAGCACCTTGAGCTGCTTGTGCGGCAGGGTTGGGTTGTTGGCGTGGTCGAACGGCGCGTTGAAGGTGGGTGCACGCCCTTCGAAGCGCAGCGACTCGTGCACGCGGGCGTCGGTCCAGCGGGCGCGGCCGCGGTGATACAGCCGGGCCAGTTTCTCGCCCACGCTCGGCCGGTACCAGCGCATCGGACGGCCCATGTAGATGGTGCGCCTGCGCAGCCAGGCCGCCGGGGCATCGCTGGCCATCAGCGCCGGCAGCTCACGTTCCAGCTCGGCCACCAGTTCCGGCGACAGCGACTCGTCGGCATCCAGTGCCAGGATCCAGTCGTGCGCGCACTGGGTGGTGGCAAAATTGCGCTGCGGGCCGAAACCCAGCCACTCCTGATGCACCACGCGGGCCCCATGCGCCTTCGCGATGGCCACGGTGTCGTCGTCACTCCCGGAGTCGACCACGAGCTTTTCAGCGGCGAACGGCACCGAATCGAGGCAGCGAGCGATGGTGCGCGCCTCGTTGTGGGTGATGACGACGAGGGTGAGGGGGAGGATGGGCATGGGGCGATTCTATAGGGTGCTACCGCAGTCCCATGCCTGAATCAGACATGTCCGTCACGCCGATACCGTCGCAATACTTGTGTAAGGCACGTGACAGAATCTTGCGGATAAGTTGACTCCACCGGCCATGGCAGGCCCGCCGCTGCATTTTTCGGGGGACATCCATGAAGCGAGTTTTGGTCACTGGCGGCGCCGGGTTCCTCGGGTCGCACCTGTGCGATCGGCTGATTGCCCAGGGACACGACGTGCTCTGCGTGGACAATTTCTTTACCGGCAGCAAGCGCAACGTGACCCATCTGATCGGACGGTCCGATTTCGAGCTGCTTCGGCACGACGTGACCTTCCCGCTCTACGTTGAAGTCGACCGCATTTTCAACCTCGCCTGCCCCGCCTCACCGGTGCATTACCAGCACGATCCGGTGCAGACCACCAAGACCTCGGTGCACGGTGCGATCAACATGCTTGGCCTGGCCAAGCGCCTGGACGCCCGCATTCTGCAGGCGTCCACCAGCGAGGTGTACGGCGATCCTGAGGTCCACCCGCAGCGCGAGGAGTACTGGGGGCGGGTCAACCCGATCGGCTTCCGCTCCTGCTACGACGAGGGCAAGCGCTGCGCCGAAACGCTGTTCTTCGACTACCACCGCCAGCACGAGTTGGACATCAAGGTGGTGCGCATCTTCAACACCTACGGACCGCGCATGCACCCCAACGATGGTCGCGTGGTGAGCAACTTTATTGTGCAGGCACTGCGCGGCGAAGACATCACCATCTACGGTGATGGCAGTCAGACGCGCAGCTTCTGCTACGTCGACGATCTGATCGAGGCGATGCTGCGCATGATGGACACCGAGCGCGGCTTTACCGGCCCGGTGAACATCGGCAATCCGGTCGAGTTCACGATGATCGAACTGGCGGAACTGGTGCTGCGCCTGGTCGGCGGATCGTCGCGGATCGTCCATCGTCCGCTGCCAGCTGACGACCCGCGCCAGCGCCAGCCGGACATCACACTGGCGCGCAGTGAACTTGGCTGGCAGCCCGTGGTGGCGCTGGAGGACGGCCTCAAGGAGACCATCGCGTACTTCCGCTGGCTGTTCGCGCAGGACAACGCGGCATGACGGCTTCGGTAAGCTTTTCGGTGGTGGTGACCAACTACAACTACGGCGCCTTCGTGTGCGAGGCGGTAGATGGTGCGCTGGCGCAGAGCCGCGCTCCCCTGCAGGTGATCGTGGTGGATGACGGCTCCACCGATGGCTCGCCCGCACTGTTGGCGCAGCGCTATGGCGGCGATGCCCGCGTCACGCTGCTGATTGGCGAGAACGCGGGGCAGCTCGCGGCGTTCCGCCGGGGCCTGGAGCAAGTGCGCGGCGACGTGGTGTGCTTCCTGGATGCCGACGATTGTTGGCTGCCGGAGCACCTGGCGCGCCTGGGCGAGGTGTTCGACGCTCGCGCGGATGTCGATTTCGTGTTCTCCGACCTGGAACTGTTTGGTCAGCAGCAGGCCCGCATGCGCTATGCCGATCGGGCCATGGATCTGGGCTATACCGTGGTCAGCACCTACATGCTGATGCACTGGTACGGGGCTCCCACCTCGGCGCTGGCGCTGCGCGCACCGTGGGCCCGTCGTACGCTCGACCTGCCCGACAGCCTAGGAGCCTCCTGGCGCCTTTCGGCCGACAACTGCCTGGTGTTCGGCACCAGTGTGCTCGGGGGGCGCAAGTACTATCAGCCCACGGGCTGCGTGCGCTATCGCATCCACGGCAACAATGGGTGGTGGGGCAATCGCACCCTGGCCAACGAATATCTCAACCGCTTCCGCTCGCGCTGCCTGATCGAGCACTATGCCCGCACCATCGGACTGGACGCACGCTGCGTGGATTTCGCCAAGCAGGAGTTCAAGACCAAGCCGGCGCCTAGCTGGCGCGAAGCGCGGCGCTATGCAGCGTTGGTGCGCCTGCGCCGGGGCTCGTGGTGGCGCGGGCTCGAGCGGTCGCTTGCGATTCTCGCCGCCGCATGGCGACGCCGCGGTGAGCTGCCAGTGGAGTTCAAGGGGCTCAGCTGATGCGCATCAGTGTCGCCGTTATTACCTACAACTGGCCGCAGGCGCTCGAGCTGGTGCTGCGCTCGCTGGCGGCGCAGAGCGAGCTGCCATACGAGGTGATCGTTACCGATGACGGCTCGCGCGACGACACTCGGCAGTTGCTTGAGCAGGTCGCGCGCAACTATCCCGTGCGGCTGGTGCATCTGTGGCAACCGGATGACGGCGCTCGTATGAGCAGGGCGCGCAACCGCGCCATTGCGGCGGCGCGCGGTGATTACATCATCCTTTTGGACGGTGACATGGTTGTCGAGCGTCATTTCATCGCGGACCACCGCGCATTTGCCCGTCCAGGCTGTTTCGTGCAGGGCTCGCGCGCGCTCACCGACGAGGTCCTTGCGCGCCGGATGATCGCTGGGGAGGTGATTCAACCGAGGTTCTTCGAGCAGGGTGTTGATCGTCGCCGCAACACGCTGCGCCTACCCTTGTTGGCGCGCCTGCACGCTCGTCCAGGGCGCAAGCAACGTGGTACGAAGAGCTGCAACATGGCGTTCTGGCGCGATGACCTGATTCACGTCAATGGCTTCAATGAGGCGATGACCGGCTGGGGACGCGAGGATACCGAGCTGGTTATCCGAGCCTTCCACGCTGGGTTGTTCCGACGTGATGTGCGCTTCAGTGCGCTGGCCACCCATCTCTACCACCGAACTCGCAAGCACGTTATCAACAATCCGAACGATCGGATCGTGGACGAAACCCGCGCACGAGAGTTGACCCGTTGCGAGAAGGGCCTGGAGGCCCATTTGGCGGAGTTTATTGTTCCGCCGGCTGATCTTCGTTCAGCGGAAGCGGTTGCCGTGGCGCCCATCCAAGCCTGACGGGGTCGGCAGCCGGCTTCGAGGTGCTAGGTGTGTACTTCCGTGCCACCTTTGCGCTCATTGGTTCCGGCGGCGCGATAAATAGGCCGTGGAAGGCTGCAGCACCCCATGCGCACCATTTCATCGCATGTCGTCGTTGCAGCATCAATGCATAGGCTAGCGACAGCGGTACCGCAGCCAGCAGCGTCCTGACAAGGTATCCGTAGCCGGTGCTACGACCTCGGTACTTGCAGATCGCCAGATGGCGCGAGCGTGCATAGTGAAAAGCCTTGAACAGGCCGAGCGCCACGCTTGGCGAGGATGATGCCCCGCCAGCATGAAGTACATTTGCGCTAGGTTCGATGAGGCATTCGTATCCAGCCTGTCGCAATCGCAGGCACAGGTCGTCGTCCTCGTAATAGAGGAAGAAGCGTTCGTCGAATCCGCCTATCTGGTGGAATACTTCAGTACGCAGCAGCAGACAGCAGCCATTGAGCCATTGCGCCGAGCACGTCCCGTCCGGTGGGCGGTACGCCTGCCGGGGAAGCTTTTCGTAGAAGGCCGCCCGAAAGCTCTTTTGTGGGCGGCGGTCAGCACGCCAGCCCTGCGGGGCGATTGCCGCTGCCGAGGAATAGCGGCTCATGCACTCCCTCAGCGTAGCCAAGGCGTCGGCAGGCAGGCTGCAATCAGGATTGAGCAACAGTGCGAATGGCGTACGAACGTGTGCCATGGCTTCGTTGTTGGCTTTGCCAAACCCGCCGTTTCCCTCACGTTGCAGGATCCGGGCATGGGGAACCAGGTCCTGGAGCGCGCTTACCGTGCCGTCGGTGCTGCCGTTGTCGATAAAGACGACGTGGGAATAGGGTCGCAGACGCTCAGCCAGCGATTCAGCCAGCGCTCGGCTCTGGTACGTGACGCATACGACCGTCACGTCGTCGAAGTTTGCTTCATACATCGGGCGAGCCATCCAAGGCCTTTGAGGATTCCCCCTGCTGCCTTAGAGGAATGCAGGACAGGAGAAGGATAAACACATGGCGGTGGGTGAAGTCGGTCCAGAGGCAATTCGCCATCCCAGCCACCAGGTACACCAGAAGCAGGCACGCATAGATGTCACGTTGCGGTGTTTCCAAGCGGAGCACGTAGCGTGCTAGCGCCCCTAGTAACAGCAGATAAACCACCAGGCCAGCAACGCCCTGTTCAGCCAGGATAAGTAGAAGCTCCTGGTGCGGATGCCCCATCATGAATGCCTGCCGGTTGGGCATGTCTTCGATGGACCGGCGATACAGCGGCTCCCACTGGTGCAGGCCATTTCCGAACACGGGTGCCGAAGCGATCATCGGCAAGGTCCGTCGCCAGAGCTCGATCCGGATGCCGGACGACGTCGCCTGATGATGCTGATCGTATGCGACGATTTCGTGATCGACGGACTGCACTAGGCGGTCCTGTACCAATGGCGTGAACCAAAGCCCGGTGGCGAGGGCGGCGCCAACGCCGGCCATCGCGAGGGTGGCCCTCCATCCCGGCCAGCGCCGGTAAAGCAATTGCCACGTCCAGTAGGCTGCCACGGGCAGCAGGGTCAGATAGCTCGTGCGGCTCGCGATCACGAAGCACACGTTGACCACTGCAAGTGCGGCGGCAAATCCCAGGATCCACCGCGTCTTCCCGGGGCGGGCGCAACGGGCGGCGGCCATCGCCATCGCACCGAAGATCAGGGTGGCTAGGCCCTGCTGCGTGTATTCCTTGAACACCGTATTTCGCATGAAGGGCTGTGATTGCACCAGCGCGCGCTGGGGCAACCATCCGGCGGCCATGCCAAAGGACAGCAGCAGGGTCAGCGCCATGGCGGCGGCGAATGCGATCAGCCCGCGTGTCCGCCAGCGCCCGTCATCGAGTACCGAGCCAAGCGCCAGCGGGTACCAGCAAGTCCACACGAACGAGCCGCCAAGGGGCGGCTTCGCGGTCAGGTACCAGGTGTGCAGGGCGCTGAGGAAAAGCACCGCCCACCACACAAGCGCACCGCGGACCACAGGGTGACGCCAGGAGGCTAGCCAACGCTGTCCTGCACTGGTGCCGGCAAGCGAGAGCAGTATGCACAACCCGAGCGCCACATTCGTACCCGGCTTATTGATCGGGGCCATGAACAGGCTGGATACGGCGCACCATCGGGCGGCCGCGAGCGCCCATTGCCGACATTGCTCTAGCCGTGACACGGGCTCAGTCGTCATTGGCGTCGGCGGCGCTGCGCTGATCTCCCGGGATGCAGCCGGGAACGATGGCGCCAGCGCGGAACATCCACCACTCGCGGCGGTTGGCGTGGCCGACGTAGTTGGCCTTGCTGCGGTCCACGCACCGGCCCATCGCGCTGTCCAGGCTGAACAGCCAGCGCTGCGTAGGATCCGCCCGCAGCCACGTCGTGGCGTCGGCGAACTGCTGTGGCCACGGCTTGAGGAAGCCGAACTCGGCCACCGGCCCCTGTGCCATCAGCAGGTTCTGCTCCTTCCAGGCGACCAGGCCGATCGCCGCCTGCGGGCCCGCGATGGTGCGCGCTCTCGCCATCACGTCCAGCGAGGAGCGATCGCCGTTCAGCAGGGGATAGCCCCACAATCCGTAGACGCTCCAAAGCACCGCGGCGAAGGCCAGCCAGCCCTGCGGCGCGCGGCGGATGCGGGTGATGGTCGCGATCAGGAGGCCGGCCGCGCCGATGGTGAGGAAAAGCCACCAGATCTGCGGATCCAGGCTCTGCTCGAGGCGAAGTGACCACTTGGGATGCCGTGTTACGGCCAGCGCGCTGGCGATCGCGAGCGTGCCGCTCAGGGCGAGCGTGAGCACGAACACCGCCGCGCGTACGCCGCGTCGGCGCAGCAGCGCCGGCAACAGCGGCGCCAGCGCCAGCGCGGTGATCGGCAGGGCGGGCAGGATGTAGACGTCGCGCTTGCCCGGGCTCAGCGAGAAGAACACCAGGACCAGCACGATCCAGCCCAGCGGAAGCAGGAAGCGCGCGTCGCGCCGCTTCAGTCGGCGCCACCATGCTGGAAGCGCCCACGGCAGCAGCAGCGACAGCGGCAACCAGTCCACCGCGATGATGCCGAGGAAATAGGCCGGCGAATGCAGGTGCCCCGGCGGCGTCGCGTAGCGGTGCACGGTCTGTCCGAACAGGATGTTCTGCACGTACTCGGCGTGCTGCGGATCGCCGTCGGCCCGGGCGATCAGCACCATCGGCACCAGCCATGCCAGCACCGGCAGCAGGAAGGCCAGCGCGCCCAGCGCCCAGCGTCCGGCGCTGCCCTCGAACCGGGCCACGTGCCGCCAGCCGCGGCGGCGCGCGAAGGCGAAGGGAATGAGCATCAGCAGCGCCAGCACACCCACGCCCTTGGTCACCACGCCCACGCCGGCGAAGAAGCAGCCGATCCAGAACCAGCGCCAGGACGGCCCCAGCAGCAGGTGGCGCAGCAGGCCGTAGTTGGCCAGCGTGATCCAGCCCAGCAATAGCGGATCGATCTGCGCATTGCGCATCTGGTAGGTGAAGTGGATCGTCACCAGCAGGGTGAGCGCGGCCAGCAGCGCGCTGCGGTGGTTCCACAGACGGCGGGCGAGGTCGTAGGTGAGCGCCAGCGCCCCCAGCGCCGACAGCAGCGACGGCAGCAGGAACGCGACGCGCCAGCTGCGTGTCAGGAAGTACGCCAGTGCCTGGGTCCACATGAACACCGGCGGCTTGTCCGGGTACAACTCGTGGCCACGGTGCGGGAACAGCCACTGGCCGTGCTCCACCATCCAGCGCGCGACCAGAGCGAAGCGCGGCTCGTCCGATGGCCACGGATCGCGCAGGCCGATACCCACGCCCAGCACGAACAGCGCAAACAGGCCACTCCAGAAGAGCTCGGCGCGGGCGCTGGACAGCCAAAGCGGGCGGGCGCGGGACAGGGCGGGGAGCGGTTTCACGACGCGGCGTTCCATCGGGTCGGGTGGGGAAATCGACATAAGCATAGCCGCGCGTGCGGCGCGGTCGGTCGCGGGTTCTTGCGTCAGGCCTTTTTCTGCAGCACCGCGTAATACATCCCGTCGAGGTCGCCATCGCCCGGCAGGATCTGCCAGCCGACGGGCGCGGCCTGCCCGACCGGCAGCGTGAAGGCCACCGCCGCGGCATCGTCATGCGTCGCCAGCAGTTCGGACACGACCACCTCGTTCTCCGCGCGCAGCATCGAGCAGGTGATGTAGACCAGCCGCCCGCCCGGCGCCAGCAGAGGCCACAGCGACGAGATGATGCGCCGCTGCTGCACTCCCATCGCGGCAATATCGCTCTCGCGGCGGTGCAGGCGCACGTCGGGGCGGCGGCGCAACACGCCGGTGGCCGAGCACGGCGCATCGACGAGGATGCGGTCGAACGGCTGCTTCTTCCACGCGGCGGGCGGTGCGCCCGCATCGCCGACCACCACCTTGGCGTCCAATCGCAACCGCATCAGGTTGTCGCGGATACGCTCGGCGCGTTTGGCATCGAATTCCAGTGCGGTGAGATCGATGCGCGCGCGTTCCAGCAGATGGCAGGCCTTGCCGCCTGGTGCGGCGCAGGCGTCGAGCACGCGCAGGCCGTCGCGCAGGTTGGCAAGATCGGCGGCGACCTGGGCCGCGCCGTCCTGCACTGCGAAGGCGCCCTCGTCGAAGCCCGGCAATCGGGTGACGTCGGTGCTGTGCGGCAGCACCACCGCATCGGCCAGCCACGGGTGCGCATGCGCCTCTTGGCCGCTGGCCTGCAGCCGCGCGATGAAGGCTGCGCGTTCGCTGCGCTGGCGATTCACACGCAGCATCAGCGGCGGTTCGCCGTTGTCGGCGGCCATCACGGCGTCGGCCTGCGCCGGCCAGTCGCGCGCCAGCGCCGTGGCCAGCCAGGCGGGATGCGCGTGGCGCGTGGTCGGCTCGGCATCCAGGCGTGCGATGTGTGCGTCGCGCTCGCGCTGCCAGCGGCGCAGCACCGCGTTGACCATGCCGGCCAGCGCCGGGCGCTTGAGCGTGCGAGTGGCTTCCACCGTGGCGGCCACCGCGGCGTAGTCGCTGAGCTCGAGGATCTCCAGCTGCACCAGGCCCAGCACCAGCAGCGCGTGGATCGCCGGGGCCTTGTGGCGGATCGGCTTGGCCAGCATCGCGTCGATCGCCGCGTCGAAGCGCAGCCACCAGCGCGCGCCCTCGCTCAACAGCGCCATCAGCAGGGCGCGGTCGCGCGGGTCGGACAGTTTGGGGGCGCTGCGTTCCATCACCTCGCGCAGCGAGGCGCCGCGCAGGGCGACTTCCGCCAGCCCCTTCGCGGCGAGAGCGCGGGTATCGGGTTTCATCGCGCTGGGCGCAGGTCGGGACGGGCGTTGAGGTAGTCCACCGCGCCGATGCGCTTGCCGCCAGCGCGCTGCAGCGCCGTGATGCGCAGTGCCCCGGCGCCGCAGGCGATGTCGATGCCGTCGCGGCCGGCAGCCAGCACGCTGCCCGGCGTGGCGTGATGGTCGAGATCGAGCGCCCGAGCCGACCACACGCGCAGCGTCTCGTTGGCGATGTCGCCCTCGGCCACCGGCCATGGATCGAACGCGCGCACCTGACGCTCCAGTTCGCGCGCCGGACGGCCGAAATCCAGCCGCGCCTCGGCCTTGTCGAGCTTGTGCGCGTAGGTCACGCCCGCTTCCGGCTGCGGCGTGGCGGTGAGTTTTTCGCCGGCCAGCACGCGGCGCAGGCCTTCAGCGAGCACCTCGGCACCGAGATGCGACAGGCGATCATGCAGGCTGCCACCGGTGTCGTCGGCGTGGATGGATGTGCGCCGTTCGAGGAGCACCGGGCCGGTGTCCAGGCCGGCTTCCATCTGCATCAGGTCGACGCCGCTCTCGCTGTCGCCAGCGAGGATAGCGCGCTGGATCGGCGCGGCACCACGCCAGCGCGGCAGCAGGCTGGCGTGCACGTTCCAGCAGCCCAGATGCGGAATGGCCAGCACCCTGCGTGGAAGGATCAGGCCGTAGGCCACCACCACCATCAGGTCAGGCGCATACCCTGCCAGTCGGTCGCGCGCGGCAGCGTCCTTCAGCGACTCGGGCTGCTCGACCGGAATGTGGGCTTCAAGCGCGGCCTGCTTGACCGGGCTGGGGGTGAGCTTGCGGCCGCGTCCGGCGGGGCGATCCGGCTGGGTGTAGACCGCCACCACCTCGGCCCCGCTGGCGCGGCACGCCGCCAGGCAGGGAACGGAGAACTCGGGGGTGCCAGCGAAGACGATGCGCAGAGATGTCTCGCCGCTCAAGCGCTGGCCGCCTGCTTGCGCTGCTTTTCCATGCGCTTGAGCAGCATGGTGCGCTTGAGCGAGGACAGATAGTCGACAAACACTTTGCCTTCCAGGTGATCCATTTCGTGCTGGATGCACACCGCGAGCGGACCCTCGATGTCCATCTCTACTTCCTTGCCGTCGACGTCGTGGGCCTGCACCTTCACCTTCAGGGCGCGGGTGACGTCGGCAAAGATGCCGGGGAACGACAGGCAACCTTCCTGATAGACCTGCGAACCTGCCTTCTCCACGATCCGCGGATTGATCAGCGCCAGCGGCTGGTTGCGCTCGTCGCTCATGTCGGCCACCAGCACCTGCTGGCTCACGGCCACCTGGGTGGCGGCCAGGCCCACGCCATTGGCGGCGTACATCGTCTCGAACATGTCGGTGACGAACTGCTTGAGCGCGGCATCGAACACGTGCACGGGTTCGGCGCGGATGCGCAGGCGGGGATCGGGAAATTCAATGATGTTGAGCACGGACATGGCATCACCTCGGCGCCGGAACTGTGGGCATCGTTGCGAAAACCAAGCCGGACGCAATCTAGAATGGGGTTTATTGTACGTCGCCAAGCCCGCGTCATGCAGACAGTTTTGCCAACTGGCTCCAGTTGCGCGGGTTAACGGTTCGGTTACACTCGCGCTTGCACCGGGGGAGGGGGATTCCCGCTTATGATCAAGAAGTCCATCGGGCTGCTGGCCGGCATGCTGGTTACGTTTGCCGTCTATGCCGCGGGCGCCCAGCTGCGCGCCAGCCATCCGGATACCTACACGGTCCGCCGCGGCGACACATTGTGGGATATCTCAGCGAAATTTCTTTCCAAGCCCTGGCTCTGGCCGGAAATCTGGCAGGCCAATCCGCAGGTGCAGAACCCGCACCTGATCTACCCGGGCGACGTGCTCAATCTGTCCTTCATCAACGGCCCCACGCTCAAGCTGGAGCCCGGCGTGCACAGTGGCGACGAAGCGGTGCCGGCGATCCCGCTCTCCGAGCTGAGCATGTTCCTCAAGGACATGCGGGTCATGAAGTCCGAGGACGTCAGTTCGGCACCGTACGTGGTGGGCATGGAGGAAGCGCGCCTGCGCGGCACTCCGGGCCAGAACCTGTATGTGCGCAACCTGCAGGCCGAGCCGGGTCAGCGCTGGGCCATCGTCCGCCCGACCCACGTGTTCCGCGGCTTCGAGCAGGACGACAAGAACGACGCCGAGAACGAGATTGTCGGCCACATGCTCGACGCCGACGCGTCGATGGTGCGCAGCCCGTGGTCGGAAGATTTCCGCAACGATGGCCACTACGGTCGCGGTGACGACCTGGGCGTCGAAGTGTCGGTGATCGGCACCGCCGAGACGCTGCGCACGGGCGACGTGACCACCCTGCTGCTGCTCGATTCCACCATGGAAATCCGCAAGGGCGACCGCGTGATGCCGGTCGACGATCATCCGTACGACGCGTATTTCTATCCTCACGCGCCAAAGTCGGTGGCCTCGCATGCCCGCGTGATCGCCTTTGCCGATGCGCTCGATGCGGCCGGCAAGCGCCAGGTGGTGGCGCTGTCGATCGGCAAGCAGGACGGCGTCGAGAACGGCCAGACCTACGCCGTGTGGCAGCCGGGCGAGACCATCGCCGACGATGTGGCCGGCAACAGCTGGGATCGGGGCACCTCGCCGCACGTGACGCTTCCGGAGGAGTTCGTGGGCCACGTGATGGTGTTCCGCACCTTTGACCGCGTCAGCTACGGCTTGATCATGGACAGCCTGCGGCCGGTGCATCGCGGCGACAATCTGCGCATGCCCGAATAGACGCGGATCGGCCGAAGCCCACAGGACGGCGCGGTGCTACCGCGCCGTTTTTGTTTGCGCGTCGCGCTTAGACTCGCCGGATGACCAACGTTAACGATCTCCGGGACTGGCTCATCGCCCTGCGCACGCCGGGCCTGGGTCCGGGTGGCCTGCGCGAGCGCCTGACCGAGCACGGCGGCCGCATGGATGCCGCCCTTGTGGCGGTCCATCGGCAGCCCGGCAGTGGCGGAGAAGCGGCCCGACGCTGGCTGGACCAGCCGGACGAGGCGCGGCTGGAAGAGGATATGGCGTGGCTGATGCAGGACGGCCATCGCCTGTTGCGCTGCACGGACGAGGATTTCCCGCCTCCGCTGGACACCATCGCGCAGCCCCCCGCGGCGCTGTTCGTGGCAGGCGACGCCGCACTGCTGCTGCATCCTCAGGTGGCAATCGTGGGCGCGCGCCGCGCCAGTCCTGCCGGCCTCGGCAACGCGCGCGTCTTTGCCCGGGCGCTGGGTCAGGCTGGGCTGCTGGTGACCAGCGGCATGGCCGACGGCATCGACGGTGCAGCGCATGCCGCGGTGCTGGACGCCGGCCTGCCCACCGTGGCGGTGATGGGCACCGGTCCAGATCGCGCCTATCCGCGCAAGCATCTCGCCCTGGCGCAGCGCATCGTGGACGGCGGTGCCCTGGTCAGCGAGTTTCCGCCCGGTACCGCCGCGCGGGCCGATCATTTTCCGCGGCGAAACCGTATCATCGCCGGCCTTTCGCTGGGCACGCTGGTGATCGAGGCCGGGCTGCAATCGGGCTCGTTGATTACCGCCCGGCTGGCCGGCGAGCAGGGGCGCGAGGTGTTTGCCCTGCCCGGATCCATCCACAACCCGCTGGCGCGGGGCTGCCATCGCCTGATCCGCGACGGTGCCCGGCTGGTGGAGGACCCGGGCGAAGTGATCGAGGCACTGGCGCCGGCGGCGCGGGCGCTGGGCGCGGAACTGGCGCAGCGGCTGGCCGCCGGGCCGGTTGCTGCGGACGCCGATACGACGGCGAGCGGCGCGCCGGTCGATCCCCAGTATCGACGGCTGCTCGACGCCCTGGGTCACGATCCGGTGCCGTTGGACGAGCTGGTCGGCCGCACCGGCCAGCCGGCGGCCGAGTTGTCCTCGATGTTGCTGATGCTGGAGCTGGAGGGCCACGTGGGCACGCTCCCGGGCAACCGCTACCAGCGTCTGGGCGGCTGAGCGAAGCCGCGCCAGGCCTCAGTTCCGCGCGGTTCGGCTTGACAGTCGTCGCGCCAACGTGGCTCAACTAGATATATGTGTCCGTCGCCAGCCGACGGTAATTCCCTTTTGGAACTCCCCGCCACATGGCAAAAAACCTGCTCATCGTCGAATCGCCGGCCAAGGCCAAGACGATCAACAAATACCTCGGCAAGGACTTCCAGGTCCTGGCCTCCTACGGCCACGTGCGCGACCTCAAGCCGAAGGAAGGGGCGGTCGATCCCGAGCACGGTTTCGAAATGAAGTACGAGGTGATCGAACGCAACGAGAAGCACGTCGACGCGATCGCCAAGGCCGCCAAGCTGGCCGACGACATCTATCTGGCGACCGACTTGGATCGCGAGGGCGAGGCGATCAGCTGGCACATCAGCGAGATCCTCAAGGAGCGCGGCCTGGACAAGGGCAAGCGCATGCACCGCGTGGTGTTCTCCGAGATCACGCCCAAGGCGATCAAGGCCGCGGTGGCCGAGCCGCGCCAGCTTTCGCATGACCTGGTCGACGCCCAGCAGGCGCGCCGGGCGCTGGATTACCTGGTCGGCTTCAACCTGTCGCCGGTGCTGTGGCGCAAGGTGCAGCGCGGTCTGTCGGCCGGCCGCGTGCAGAGCCCGGCGCTGCGCATGATCGTCGAGCGCGAGGAGGAGATCGAGGCGTTCGTGGCGCGCGAGTACTGGTCCGTCGAGGCCCAGCTCAAGCATGCCGAGGGGGACTTCATTGCTCGCCTGACCAAGCTCAACGGCAAGAAGTTCGAGCAGTTCGACCTCACCAACGAACACGACGCGATGACTGCGCGCGCCGCGCTGAAGGCCGCCGCCCGCGGCAACCTCACCGTCAGCGAGGTCGGTTCGAAGGAGCGCAAGCGTCGGCCCGCGGCGCCGTTCACCACCTCGACGCTGCAGCAGGAGGCCGCGCGCAAGCTGGGCTTCTCCACCAGCCGCACGATGAAGGTCGCGCAGGGGCTGTACGAGGGCGTGGCGCTGGGCAGCGAGGGCAACGTCGGCCTGATCACCTACATGCGTACCGACTCCACCATGTTGGGCGACGACGCCGTGGCCGAGCTGCGCCAGGTGATCTCCCGCGAGTTCGGCGCCAAGGCGCTGCCGGACGGTCCGCAGGTGTACAAGACCAAATCCAAGAACGCGCAGGAGGCGCACGAGGCGATTCGCCCGACCTCCGCGCTGCGCACCCCGCGCGAAGTCGCCGCCTTCCTCAACGACGAGCAGCGCAAGCTGTACGAGCTGATCTGGAAGCGCACCGTGGCCTGCCAGATGATCCACGCCACGCTCAACACGGTGTCGGTTGAGTTCGCGTTGAAGGACGTTGCGGGCGGTGACGCCTCGTTCCGTTCCACCGGCACCACCGTGATCGATCCGGGCTTCCTTGCCGTGTACGAGGAAGGTCGCGACCAGAAGGCCGCCGAGGACGAGGACGAAGGCCGGCGCCTGCCGCGGCTGGTGGCGGGCGAAGTAGTGCCGCTGCACGACATCCTGGCCGAACAGCACTTCACCGAGCCGCCGCCGCGCTTTTCTGAGGCGAGCCTGGTCAAGGCGCTGGAAGAGCACGGTATCGGCCGCCCCTCGACTTACGCCAGCATCATCCAGGTGCTGCTCAACCGCGAGTACGTGCTGCTCGACGCGCGGCGCTTCAGGCCGACCGACGTGGGTCGCGCGGTGGGCAAGTTCCTGGTGCAGCACTTCACCCGCTACGTCGATTACGACTTCACCGCCAAGCTCGAGGACGAACTCGATGCGGTGAGCCGCGGCGAAGAGGCCTGGGTGCCACTGATGGAGCGCTTCTGGCAGCCGTTCAAGCAGCAGGTGGCCGAGAAGACCGAATCGGTGGACCGCAGCGAGGCTACCGGCGCGCGCGAGCTGGGCGTCGATCCGAAGAGCGGCAAGCCGGTCTCCGTGCGGCTGGGCCGCTACGGGCCGTATGCGCAGATCGGCGACAAGGACACCGACGAGAAACTGCAGTTCGCCAGCCTGCGCCCGGGCCAGAGCATGCACACGATCACGCTGGACCAGGCGATCGAGCTGTTCAAGCTGCCGCGCAAGCTCGGCCAGGCCGAGAACGGCGACGAGGTCAGCGTGGGCGTGGGTCGTTTCGGTCCGTTCGTGAAGCAGGGCAGCACCTACGCCTCGCTCAAGCCCGAGGACGATCCGTACACTATCGAGCTGCCGCGCGCGCTGCAGATCGTGGCCGAGAAGCTGGAGATGCTCGCCAACCGCGTCATCAAGGACTTCGGCAACGGCGTGCAGGTGCTCAATGGTCGCTATGGCGCCTACATCACCGACGGCGAAAAGAACGCGCGCATTCCCAAGGACGTCGAGCCGAAGGACCTCACCGAGGCCCAGTGCGTGGAGCTGCTTGCCGCCGCGCCGGTGAAGAAGGGCCGCTTCGCCAAGAAAGCCGCGGCGACCAAAAAGGCGGGCGCGAAGAAGGAACCCGTGGCTAAGAAGGCTGCGCCCAAGAAAGCCGCTGCCAAGAAGAGCGCGGCGAAAAAGACCGCCACCAAGAAAACCGCAACCAAAAAGACCGCCACCAAGAAAGCCGCCGTGAAAAAAGCCGCCGCGCGCTCCGGCGAGGCATGAGCGGCTTGCTGCATCGCTTCGGATCCGGCGAGATCGATGGCGCGGCGGCCCTGCTGCGCGCCGGTGGTGTGCTGGCCTATCCAACCGAAGCGGTGTTCGGGCTCGGTTGCGATCCGCAGGATCTGGCCGCGTTCGAGCGCCTGTTCGCGCTCAAGCAGCGGCCGGCCGACCAGGGAGTGCTGCTGATCGCCGCCGAGCTGGACCAGCTCGAGCGCTACCTTGCACTCGATCAGCTGCCCGAGGCGCAGCGGCAGGCGGTGCTGACCAGCTGGCCGGGGCCGCACACGTGGGTGCTTCCGCGCTCGGCGGCGGTGCCGGCTTGGGTGACGGGCGCGCACGAGGGCATTGCCGTACGCATTACCGCCCACCCCACCGTGGCCGCACTGTGCCGCGCGTTCGGCGGGGCGATCGTCTCCACCAGCGCCAACCCCCATGGTGCGCCACCGGCGCGGTCGTCGCAGGAGGTGATCGGCTACTTCGGCGATGCGCTGGATGGCCTGCTTGCCGCGCCGCTGGGCGAGGCCGAGCGGCCCTGCCCCATCCGCGACGGCCTCAGCGGCGCTATCATCCGGCCCTGATCGCCCGAAGGGGCGCGCCGGGGCCGCCATTGCGGGCCGCGGCGCGAAGCGGGCATGACCACGCGCAACACGCATTCACGTCGGCTTCGGGCGACTGGGGGATGCTGCGCACACAGCGCCGCCTGGCGGCACGGGATCGCGGGAGTCATCCGGTTTGGCCACAGTCTTCGACACGCCGCAGCGCGACCTGTTGCTGGCGCCACAGCTTCCGCTGCTGACCGCCGGCGACGGCGATCGCACAGTGGCCTGGCGCCATGGCGCGCCGGTCACTGCACGCGACTTCCTCGCCGATGTGCAGTACGTCGCCGATCACCTGCCGCCGGCCGCCGCCGCGGTCAATCTGTGCGAGGACCGCTACGCCTTTCTTGTTGCGTTCAGCGCCATCGCCTTGCGTGGCCAGACCAACCTCCTGCCCTCCTCGCGTGCGCCGCGCGCCATCGACGAGGTGATGGCCGCCCATCCCGGCTGCTACGCGCTGGGCGACCTGGCGCTGGAGCCGGCCCCGCCGCACTACCACCGCCTGCCCTCGCTGGTAGCCCGCCCGGTAGCGAGTGAGCCGATCGACTGGCCGATGATCGATGCCGATCAGGTGGTGGCGCTCGGCTACACCTCCGGTTCCACCGGCCAGCCGGCCGCGCATGTGAAGACCTGGCGCAGTTTCCACGCCAGCAACGCCGGCAACCTGCGCATGCTGCGCGGATACGTCGACGGTTCCTGCAACGTGGTCGCCACCGTGCCGCCGCAGCACATGTACGGCATGGAGACCTCGGTGGTGCTGCCGCTGCTCGGCGACGTGGCGGTGTGCGGCAGCCGGCCGTTCTTTCCGGCCGACGTGGCGGCCGCATTGGCCGCCGTGCCGGCGCCCCGCGTGCTGGTGACCACGCCGGTGCACTTGCGCGCGCTGGTCGAGTCCGGGGTGGCGCTGCCACCGCTGGCGGCGATGCTTTCGGCCACCGCGCCGATGCCGGTCGAGCTCGCGCAAGCGGCCGAGCAGCGCTATGGCGCGCCGCTGCTGGAGGTGTTCGGCTCCACCGAGACCTGCGTGTTCGCCAGCCGGCAGCCGACCGTATCGGAGCTGTGGCAGCTGTACGAGGGCGTGAGCCTGCATCCGCAGCCCGATGGCACCCAGGTCCACGCGCCGCAGCTGGCCGCGCCTGTGGTGTTGGCCGATCTGGTGACGCTGCGTGATGCCGGCCGCGCGTTCCGCCTGTGCGGTCGCCACGCCGACATGCTGGAGATCGCCGGCAAGCGCGCCTCGCTTGGCGACCTGACCCGCCGCCTGCTCGCCATCCCTGGTGTGCGCGACGGTGCCGTATTGCAACTGGACGAACCGGACGCCCGCGGCGTGCGCCGCATCGCCGCACTCGCCGTCGCGCCGGGCCTCAGCGAGGCGCAGATCCTCGAGGCGCTGCGCGGCGCCATCGACCCCCTTTTCCTGCCGCGCCCGCTGCGCCTGGTCGACGCGCTGCCGCGCAACGAAACCGGCAAGTTGCCGCGCGCCGCCCTGCTCGCCCTGCTCGCCACCCGCGACTGAGGCGGGCGCGCGGTCGGCCCGGCCGACCGTGCCGCTACAATGCGCGCCTGCGTCGCGGGCGCGTGGGGCATTTTCGGAGCACGGCATGAAGGTTCTGGTCATCGGCAACGGCGGGCGTGAGCACGCGCTGGCGTGGAAGCTCAAGCAGTCGCCGCGGGTCGACGAGGTGATCGTGGCGCCGGGCAACGCGGGCACGGCGCGCGAGCGTGGCGTGCGCAACGCCGACGTCCCAGCGAACGACA
Source organism: Dyella sp. (assembly GCF_051962475.1). Taxonomy (GTDB): domain Bacteria; phylum Pseudomonadota; class Gammaproteobacteria; order Xanthomonadales; family Rhodanobacteraceae; genus Dyella_A. Next base: position 363,363 of record NZ_JBQCCF010000069.1, on the reverse strand, counting down.
TCGCCGGATTGCTGGCGCTGGCCAAGGCCGAGAAGGTGGGCCTGACCGTGGTCGGCCCCGAGGTGCCGCTGGTGGCCGGCGTGGTGGACAAGTTCCGCGGCGCCGGGCTGCGCATCTTCGGCCCGCGTGCGATCGCCGCGCAGCTGGAGGGCTCCAAGGCGTTCGCCAAGGATTTCCTGCTTCGCCACAACATTCCCACCGCGCACTACGCCGTGTTCACCGACGTGAACCGCGCGCTCGCCTACGTGCGCGAGCACGGCGCGCCGATCGTGATAAAGGCCGACGGCCTGGCGGCGGGTAAGGGCGTGGTGGTGGCGCTGACCCTGGCCGATGCCGAGCAGGCGCTGCATGACATGCTCGGCGGCCATGCGTTCGGCGATGCCTCGGCGCGGGTGGTGATCGAGGAGTTCCTCGACGGCGAGGAAGCCAGCTACATCGTCATGAGCGACGGCAGCCACGCGCTGCCGATGGCCTCCAGCCAGGACCACAAGCGCCGCGACGACAATGACCTCGGTCCCAACACCGGCGGCATGGGCGCGTATTCGCCGGCGCCGGTGGTCACGCCGGAGGTGGAGCAGCGCATCCTCAAGCAGGTGATCGAGCCGACTCTGCGCGGCATGGCCGGAGAGGGTGCCCCGTTCATCGGCTTCCTCTACGCCGGGCTGATGATCGACAAGGCCGGCAACCCCAAGGTGATCGAATTCAACGTGCGCTTCGGCGATCCGGAGACGCAGCCGATCATGCTGCGGCTGAAGTCCGACCTGGTGGAGCTGATCGAAGCCGCGCTCGATGGCGAGCTGCACCACACCAAGGCGCATTGGGATCCGCGCCCGTCGCTGGGGGTGGTGATGGCCGCTGGCGGCTATCCCGGCCCGGTGAAGAGCGGTACTCCGATCGAGGGCCTGGACACGCCGCTGGCGCCGGAAGCGAAGGTGTTTCATGCCGGCACCCGGCTCGATGCACAGGGTCGCCCGGTCACGGCAGGGGGCCGCGTGCTCACCATCTGCGCGCTGGGCAAGGACATCGCCGCCGCGCGCGAGCATGCCTACGCAGCGGCGGCGAAGATTCGCTTCGACGGTGCTTTCTACCGCCGCGATATCGCGCATCGCGCGCTGCATCGGCGCTAGGCAAGCCACGGGGTCCGCCGCATCGGCGTGACAGGTGGCTCGGGTGGTGCGCCGCTCCCGGCGCGCTCCGAATCGCGCGCGAAGTCGTGCGGTGGGAACGGCGCGTGCGGTGGTGCATTCACGCTAGGCTAGGCGCCGGCGTTTTCCCACGGGATCTGCATGAGCCAATTCACCCTGCTCGGCCGCCGGCGCTTCGCGCCGTTTTTCTGGACCCAGGCGCTGGGCGCGTTCAACGACAGTGCGTTCCGCAATGCGATGGTGATGCTGGCGGCCGTGCAGATGGGGCTGCCTGACCGCGAGGTGTCGCTGTACACCAACCTGGCGCCGGCGCTGTTCATCCTGCCGTACTTCCTGTTTTCGGCCACCGCGGGCCAGCTGGCGGAGAAGTTCGAGAAGACCCGCATCATCCGTTACGTGAAGCTGTTCGAGATTGCTGCGATGGCGCTCGCCGCTTGGGGATTCCACACCCACAACCTGCCGCTGCTGCTGAGCGTGCTGTTCATGATGGGCGTGCATTCGACGGTGTTCGGGCCGATCAAGTACGCGATCCTGCCGCAGGCGCTCCAGCCCACCGAGCTGGTCGGCGGCAACGGCATGGTGGAGATGGGCACGCAGCTGGCGATCCTGATCGGCATGGTCGCCGGCAATTCGCTGATGCTGCTGGCCGGCATCGGGCCGTGGGCCGCGGCGGTCGCCACGCTCACCGTGGCACTGGTCGGCTACGCCTGCAGCCGCGCCATTCCGCCCGCGCCGGCCACCGCGCCGCACCTGGTGTTCAACCCCAACCCGGTCACCGAAACCGTGCGCGTGCTCGGCATCACGCGCGCCGATCGGGCGGTATTCAACGCGGTACTGGGCATCTCCTGGTTCTGGTTCTTCGGCACCATGCTCACCGCGCAGCTGCCGCTGTATGCCAAGCACAACCTCGGCGGCGACGGCAGCGTGCTGACCCTGGTGCTCACGCTGTTTTCGCTGGGCACCGGCGTCGGTTCGCTGCTGTGCGAGCGGATGTCGGGCAAGCGGGTGGAGATCGGCCTGGTGCCGCTGGGCGCGTTCGGGCTCACCGCGTTCGGCGTGGATCTGTATCTGGCGCGCCCGGGCGCGGCGGCGCAGATGGGCTTGCACTGGCAGGCGTTCCTGGCCGCGGCGGGCAGCTGGCGCATCGTGCTCGACCTCACCCTGATTGGCGTGTTCGCCGGCTTCTACGTGGTGCCGCTGTTCGCCTTCGTGCAGGCGCGCACGCCGCGCGACCGGCTCTCGCGGGTGATCGCCGGCAACAACATCCTCAACGCGCTGTTCATCGTGGTGGCCTCGGTCGCTGGCCTGGCGCTGAGCCGGGCGGGGCTGGGGTCGGCGCAGATCTTCCTGGTTGCCGCGCTGCTCAACGTGCTGGTGGCGGTCTACATCTTCACCCTGGTGCCCGAGTTCCTGATGCGGTTCATCACCTGGGTGCTGGTGAACACGCTCTACCGGGTACGCGTGGATGGCATGCGGCACCTGCCGGAGGAGGGCCCGGCGCTGCTGGTGTGCAACCACGTGAGTTTCATGGACCCGCTGCTGCTGATGGCGCACCTGCGCCGGCCCGCGCGCTTCGTCATGTACTACCGGATCTTCAACATTCCGTTGCTGAAATTCGTGTTTCGCACCGCCAAGGCGATTCCCATCGCGGGCCAGAAGGAGGATCCAGCGGTGCTCGCCGCCGCCTACGAGGCGATCGATGCAGCTCTGGCCGACGGCGAGCTGGTGTGCATCTTCCCCGAGGGCGGGCTCACCCGTGACGGCGCCATCGCGACGTTTCGTCCCGGCGTGGAAAAGATCCTCGCGCGCCGCCCGGTGCCGGTGGTGCCGATGGCGCTGCGCGGGTTGTGGGGCAGCGTGTGGAGCCGGCGCGATTCGATGATGGGGCGCTCGCGCCTGCCGCGGCGATTCCGTGCGCGGGTGGAGCTGGTGGTGGATGCGCCGATTTCGCCGGAGCAGGTCACGGCGCCCGCGCTGGAAGCGCGCGTGCGCGAACTGCGCGGCGACCTCGCGTAGGAGCCCGCTCGCGGGCGATGCTTTTCGCTTCGAATCGATATCAAAGCCAACAGCATCGCCCGCGAGCGGGCTCCTACGTGAGGCGGGGTCAGGCCAGCCAGCTGCCCATCACCACCAGCGCGACCACGCTCATCCAGGCCACCAGTGCACGCAGGAAGGCGCTGCGCATGCGCACCAGCTCCAGCAGCGGGTCGCTGCGCTCTTCCACGTAGCCATCGCCGGCCTCAATCTCCACGTCGATGTCGGCGCACGCGGCTGCGGCAAGAAAGCCGGGCTCCTCGCGATACCAGTGACCGTCACCGGCCTGCTGGCGCCAGCGGTTCCACGCGGCCATCACCGCATCCCAGTGGCCGACCACCGCCAGCGTGAACACCAGCAACTGCGCCGGTACCCAATCCAGGGCGTTGGCCGTGCACCGCGCCGCCTCGCGGCTGGCGCTATCGAGCGGCAGGGTGTCGTCGCGACCCAGCGACTGCACCAGCCGGTAGCCCAGCGCACCGGCCGGCCCGAGCACGAAGAACCACAGCAGCGCACCGAAGCGCCGACGCAGCGCGGCATAGGCGATCGCCTCGCCCAACCCGTGGGCGCTCCACGTCACACGCTCGCCGCCATCGGCCAGCTGTTGCGCGGCCGCCTCGCGGCTGGGGCGGTCGGGTGCAGCGAGGATCGTCTCAAGATCAGCCTCGAACGCGCGCGGGCCGAAGCAGAACAGCAGCACCAGCACGTCGAGCGCGAGCAGCGCCAGGTCACCCAGGAACGCGTGGTGCAGCGCCGTTGCCAGCAGCAAGCACAGCACCACCGGTACGCCCGCCAGCACCAGCACGCGTACGGCGCCGTGCAGATCGCCCAGTGCAGCCACCCAGCGACGCTGCAGGCCGTCAACATGCCAGCGCGCCAGCTGCGGTAGCAGATGGAGCAGGCCCAGGGCGACCAGGGCTGCGAGCAGGCGGATGGCCATGCGGAAACTCCAGGAATGGGAGTCCGCATTGTAAGCGAGTGAACTCAGCGCGCGCGGGCGATCAGTTCGTCCAGCGTCAGCCCTGCGCGTGCGTGCAGCCAGTGCGCCAGCAGTCGGTAGGACACCGACAACTTCGGTGGCGTGGCGAAGCTGCCGTCGGCCAGGCCCGAGGCAATCTCCTGCGGCGTGAACCAGCGGGCGTCTTCCAGCTCGCCGTCACGCAGGCGGATCGCGCGGTCGTGTGCGGTGGCGGTGAAGCCGATCATCAGCGACGCGGGCAGCGGCCACGGCTGTGAGGAGTGGTAGTGCACTTCGTCGACGCGCACACCGGCCTCCTCGGCGACCTCGCGACGTACGGCGTCCTCCAGCGATTCGCCGGGCTCGACGAAACCGGCGAGCGTGGAGTAGCGCCCCGCGGGCCAGCCCGCCTGGCGGCCGAGCAGGCAGGCGCCCTCGTGCTCGACGATCACGATGATCGCCGCGTCGGTGCGCGGGAAATGCAGCTTGCCGCAGTCGCTGCCGGTGCACTGCGCGCGATGGCCGGAGGCGACCAGCGCCACGCGCGCCCCGCAGGCCGTGCAATGGCGCATCTCGCGCTGCCAGTGCGCGAGCCCCTTGGCATAGGCGAACAGTGCGGCCTCGTGGGCGTCCAGCTGCAGACCGGCCTGGCGCAGGTGGATGCGCCGCGCGTCGAGCGCCTCCTCGAGCGCTGCTGCGTCGGCGGCACCGCGTCCGGCCGCATCCAGCCGCACCAGGAAGTAGGCGTGTTCCTCGTCGGTACCCAGGAACGTGGGCTCGGCGTCCGGCAACCAGCGGGTGCGCTCGTCGGCGCCAAGCCAGCGCAGCGATTCGGCGCCACGCTGGACGTAGGCGAGGTCTTCGCCATCCAGCACGAGAAAGCGTGCCGTGGTGTCACCGGCACGGGCGTCGATCCAGTCGCGCTCGTCGCGGCGTTCCGCGGTGCGGTCGAGGCGGAGGCTGAGGCCGCTGAAAGTGTTCTGTTGCTGCACGCCCGTGCGGGTCCGGCTCAGGTGGAGAAGGAGGAGCCGCAGCCACATGTGGTCTTGGCGTTCGGATTGCGGATCACGAACTGCGAGCCGGAGAGGTTTTCGGCGTAGTCGATCTCGGCGCCGCCCAGATACTGAAGCGAGAGCGGATCGACCAGCAGCGTGACGCCCTCGCGCTCAAGCGCGAGATCGTCCTCGGCGCGCGTTTCGTCGAAGGTGAAGCCGTACTGGAACCCCGAGCAACCGCCGCCGGTGATGTACACGCGCAGCTTGAGCTCGGGATTGCCCTCTTCCTGGATCAGCTCGTGCACCTTGCGTGCCGCGGCGTCGGTGAACACGAGCGGCGCCTGCGCGCTGCGGTAATCGGGAAAGGCGACGATGGTTTCCATGACGGCTACATATGAGGTGGCTAACGCCCGACCTCAAGCATAGCGTGTTCAGGCCGACGCCGACGCCGACGCCGACTCCGCCTCGGCCGCGGCGGGCGTATTGGCGAGCGCTTTCGGGGCGGTCAACTCACGGGCCACCTCCGCGCCCACGTGGACCATGCGGCCGTTCACCTGGGCCCCGGCGGCCATTTCCAGCAGGCGGTAGTGCACGTCGCCGGAAATGCACGCCTGTGCCGCCAGCTCGAGCCGGGCGTCGCTGAGCACGTTGCCGTCGATACGGCCGTTGACCACCGCATGTGGCACGCGGATTTCCCCGATCACCTGGCCGTGATCGCTCACGGTCAGCACGGCGTCCTCGGCCTCGGCGATCACGGCGCCTTCGATGCACCCATCCAGATGCAGCGCCCCGGTGAAGTGCACGTCGCCGCGGACGATGGTGCCGCGGGCAATCAGGCTGGTGTCGTGGCTGGGCGAGTCACGGCCTGCGCGTTTACGGTTGAGCATCGTTGTCCCCTTGGGCATGGGTGATGTTGCCATTGAGCGCGTCGGCCCACGCCACCGTGCGGTCGGCGGCAGTGCCGCTGCCGGGCATGGCGTGGATGCGCAGTCGGGTGGGCCGGAAGTCGGCCGGAAGCACGAACGTGGCGTGCAACTGTTGGAAATACTTGAAGGAGAACGGCAGGCCGTCCTTCTGCGCCGCGTCGCCCAAGGCCGTCCAGTCCAGCTGCTCGACCTTGTCGCCGTGCAGGCCTTCCACGGTGACCGTGGCTTTGCCGCTGGTCTGGTCGCCGCGACGCACGTTCTGGGTGAGGCTGAGCGTGAGATCCCACGCATGGGACTGCGGTACCGCCTGGACGCGGACTTCCTGCACGCGCAGACCCTGTCGCTGGCCGTCGCCTCCGACCAGGCGCGAATAGAAGCCCAGGTCGGCGCGCAGGCCGCTGATCTGCTCCTCGCGCTCGGTCAAGGTGTCCTGCAGCGAGCGCATGGCCACATCGTTGACCTGCTGCGATCGCTGCAGCCCGGCTACCTGCTGCTTGAGCTGCTCGTTCTCCGCCTGCAACTGCTTGAGCGCCGCACGATTGTTGTGCACCAGCGGTACCGGCGCCTGGGGCAGCCACAGTGCCACCGCGGCAACCACCACCAGGCTCAGCGGCCAAACCGCGATCAGCAGCAGGCGACGCCGGCGCCGGCTGGCCGTGTCATGCGTCTGCACGACGAAGCGCGGTGGTGGGCGAGGTGGCATGCGGCCCCTCCAGGCAAAGAGGGAACGTATAGCCGTCCCGTGACGGAAGCGTCAAGGAACAGGGCGCGAATCTGCCAAAGGGTCCTCAGCGCATCGCCCAGCGGGCGATCAGGCCGAGCACTTGGGCCAACCGACGTTACAGGGGCGGGCCGATGGCGGGCCGCCGGGTGCTCAGGCCGCTTCGCGTCCCTTGGAGCCGCCGTGTTCGCGCGGCGGCGGCGGTGCGCCGACCTGCAGGCTGAGCAGGCCTTCGACCAGCGGTGCAAACTGACGCAGCGCCCGCTCGTACACCTGGCGCTTGAAGTTCACCACATGGGCCGCCGGATACCAGAAATCGACCCAGCGCCAGAGGTCGAACTCGGGCTTCTCGCAGGCATCGAGCTTCAGCGCGTCCTCACCGCCCACCAGTCGCAGCAGGAACCACACCTGCTTCTGCCCGATGCAGGTGGGGCGCTGGTGGTGGCGAACGTAGCGATGCGGCAGCCGGTAGCGCAGCCAGCCGCGCGTGGCGCCGATCACCTCGACGTGCTCGGGCGACAAGCCGGTTTCTTCCTGCAGTTCGCGATACATCGCCTCAAGCGGCGTTTCGTCGCTGCGCATGCCACCTTGCGGAAACTGCCATCCATCGCGGTTGACGCGACGCGCCCAGAACAGTCGGCCATCGCCATTCAACAGCACGATGCCCACGTTCGGACGATAGCCATCAACATCGATCATGTCGTCTCCTGGAGAAGTCCGGAGTCTGCCGCTGCAAGGCGCGCGGGGCCGGTACTTCCGTGGACGATTCAACCATAGCGGCCAAACAGGCAGCAAGCCGAGACTTGAACCGCGCCAGCCCCGCCAGTACACTGCCGCGCCCCGCTGGACAGAACCGGTCAGCGGGCGTGTCAGATCATGGCTATGTAGCTCAGCTGGTTAGAGCACAGCACTCATAATGCTGGGGTCGGTGGTTCGAGTCCACCCATAGCCACCAATCTCTTCTAACTCTTTGAAGAGGTTAAATTTCCTAGCGTTTCTGCACCGTTTTGGCTAACCGCTACAGCGAGTGCTCAGCAAGTGCTACAGCGCAGAGGAAATTCTTTTACTTCCCGCATCGTCGTCCCGCGTGATCTCCAGGCTCTCCTGGGGCGAGTGGAGATCACCCGCAGCCTCCGAACGGCTGATCTTCGGGAAGCTAACCGACGACGGTTGCTTTGGGAGCCCCATATCGGCACCCTCCTCGGCCTTTTGCGCAAGAACGGCCGATTCATGACCAAGGACCAACTGGACGCGCTCACCAGGCAGTACCTCATCGCGTCCTTCGACGAGATTGAAGCGCGTCTGGCGCTGGACTGGACGCCGGGTGGTTTGGAGGAATACTCCTTCCAGCTCAACGAGAAGTGCCACGACCTCGCTGGATCGCTCGCTGAGCTCGATCTGAGGCAGACCCTTCCCGTTGCGCGTCAGCTCGCTCCTGAGGCGTCTGAGACGGATCTACGGGTACTGGCCAGACGGGTGCTGGAGGCTCAGCTCACGGCCACCAAAGCCGAGCTGCGGGTGCTCTCCGGCGAACCGCTCAGGCATCCGCGTCATCGCTCCGTGCCCCTGGAGACGGCGACTGAGGCCGCTCCCAAGGTGACCCCGAAGGTGTCCGAGATCGCGTCCATGTATGCCGAGGAGCGGATCGCTCAAGGAAAGTGGTCCGCTCGGACGGCGGCCCAGGGGCGCAGCATTCTCCAGATGATCGCGCTGTTGCTTGGCGATCCGCCGGTTGCCGAGGTCACCAAGGACGCCATCCGACGCCTTGGCCTGGAGATCGTCAAGCTGCCGGCCAACATGAGCAAGAAGTATCCGGGCCTAAGCCCTCGCCAGGTCCTGGACCACCTTGGCGATCAAGAGGTGCCTCGGCTGGAATCCCGGAGCGTCAACAAGATCTATCAGCACGTGCGAACCATCTTCCGGTGGGCGCAGGAGCACGACCACATCACTCAAAGCCCGGCCACCGTCCTCCGTGATGTGGAGGAGGGGCGTGCCCAGGACGCCCGGAAGGTCTTCGATGACGGCGACATCCAGTCGCTGTTCGCCTATATCGCCGGTGCACCTCGCGAGCCCTACGGTGTCTGGATTCCTCGAATCATGGCGTACACCGGCTGTCGCATGGGCGAGGCTGCTCAACTTCGGAAGGTTGATGTCCGCCAGGACCAGGGGGTCTGGGTGTTCGACTTCAACGAGGAGTCCGAACAGAAGACCCTGAAGACCGACAGCAGTCAGCGCCTCGTCCCCATCCACCCGCGTTTGCTGGAGCTTGGGCTGGTTGACTTCGTGAAGGGCTGCGAGGGCGAGTTCCTGTTCCCGGAGCGTGTCCGGTTCACCGATAAGGCCACCCGGGGTAACGTCGACAGACTATCGAAGCAACTGAACCGCTGGTTGCGCCAGGCTGGCGTGTCTGACAAGCGCAAGACGTTCCAGAGTTTCCGAGGCACGATGGCCACACGGCTGAAAGACCTCGGTATCCCGGAATATCAGATCGCGGAGATCCTCGGGCACGAGAACGACAACATCACCACGGGCCGATATGGGAAGCGGACTGGCTTGAGTACCCTCGCCGACGCTCTGGGAAGGTTACATTTGCCTATCTGACACCTTGGGGGGGGCGAACGATGGCTAGTCGAGAGAAGCAGGCGCAGTGGATGGATTTCATTGAGCAGGTGGCCATCGGTCAGGATTGGCAGGTGACTCGGACCAAGCTCCAGCTGCGCATTTTCGACGACAACCATCATGCGACTGCCTTCCAGGTGAAGTTGAACCGGGTGGGCTACCTCCAGATTCATGCTTGGGAAACATCACATCCCAAGGTCGATAGCTACGGAAGGGCCATCTATTCACTCAGAACCGAGTCTGATGTCGTCATGTTCTGCAACATCTTGATGGCAAGCACGGCGATCCGTGCCATGCGACGCGGTGAGTCGTAACAACATTCACCAGCAGCGGGAATCTACGAGGAGCCAGGGAGTGGTGAGGATGAAGTACATCGCTTCGGCATTGGTGCTCATTGCGGCTGCCGCTATTGGCTTCACCCTCTTCGTTTGGCCGCATGGTGGCCATGAGGCGCATGCGGACAGTCCGGCCGCCGCATCAAGTGACGTGACTGGTTCCTACATGTGGTCGACCGCGGACACCATCGAATACTTGGAGCTTCGGCAGTCGGCCGACGGGCATCTTCTTGGTCAATGGAAGATGTCTTCTTCCCACTGGGAGGACCTACCAGGGTTCGGGGAAATCAGTGCCGCTGCTAACGGGTGGGTTTCTCAAGGCGTGCTGTCCTTGAGCCTGTCGTCGACTCGGTGGCCCCAGCCGATGCCCATCATGGGCAAGCTGGAGGGCGATGCCATAAGCATCGTTATGGATGGCGCAGCCCCCATGCGTTTCAGTCGGGTGAGTCCGGCTGCTTATCGCGCTGCGGTTGAACAGCTGAAAACTGCTGCCCCCACTGCGAGCCAGTGACTGTCTCCGCTTCAAGGCCGTCACACGCGGCAGCCAAGGAGTCCCCCAGCACTCGAAGGACGCGTCCCCGGCTGACCGGATGCTTGTGCAGTTCCGTCGATTCCACGGTCCCATCGGGGAGCGCTCTCTCCCATCGCTTGTGGGTGCCTCCTGCCATGCGATGGAGCAGCTTGGCCGCTTGAACCCTTCGGTACTCCTCGTGCCTGTCGGGCTGGGGGTCGTCTTCCAAACGAAGCAGGACGGCCAGCCACGCAGCGACGACGAGGACGGGATGGACCTCCTTCGCTCGCAATCTCGCCCAAATGGCTCGCGCACGATCTCGCGGTGGGCGACCAGCTAACCGGAACGCCTCTACGGGCGCTCCTGCGCTCGCGTAGAGGCCGCGGACACTCGCGATGGCTCGACGTACCAGTGGTAGGTCGTTGCGGCTCTGAAGCCAGCGCAGGGCGGTCTGCCGGTAGGGCCACAGTTCCTGGCTACGGTAACTGCTCTTCACATAACTTCCGTGTCTCCGGTAGTGCTCGATGTGCTGCCGGCAGTACAGCCGATTCAGGCCTTCGCCCTTGTCAGCGGTGGTTCGGTTCGCGCACGGATAGACCCGGCATCGCTCGTAGGCATCCTGGGGCGAGGCAATGCGGTTGTGGAGTGAGGCCAGTCTCTGCTGGCGATTCGGTGCGGTCATAAGAGTTTCATCGCTTACGCCCCCTACTTATGGGGAGGCTGAGGTGATTACTGTGGATGTCCTGGCAGAGCCTTGTTCTGTCTCTTCCTCAGCAAGTCCTTGTTGGTCTTTCTTCCATATCCACCACACCAGCGACACCTGTGATCTCCAAGAAGGCCTCCTCCATAATTCCCTTGGCCACCTCCTTGGCGGAGACCGGTACCAAGACGCAGTCGTGGATGGGCAGTGCCACGATCCCCAGATCCTTTAGTCGCAGCAGTGTCCGGATTAGGATCTCGCTCTCCTGGTGCATGAATCGGAGTCCTGCCCCAGTGCCGAACAGCGGCTCGATAGGCGCGTGGTGGCGAGCAATGGCCCTGTAGACCCGCTCGAACTTCCAACTACGTGGCATCTGTCCCCGAGTGTTCTGGGGAAACCGAGTCCGCTCGCTGCCCGCACTGAGCAACGCATTGAGGATTTGCTTGGTCTCGCTCCGGTAAGGATGTAGGCCAGGCACCGCGTAGAGATCCCCTGTCGGCGGCTCTTCCCCCATCTGGGCATAGGCCATGCGCATGGCCGATTGCGCGAAGTCCAGAGAGGCGATGGGCTCTCCCTGGATCGAGATACTGGTGAGTCGGTCGCTGCCCGAGGCCCGCTGCCAGAACCCGCCTTCCAATCGCCCGCCCAGTTCAAGCGAGCCATCGTTGAAGATGCGTCTGAGAAACCTCTGGCTGGGATCGAGCTTCTCTGACCCCTCCCAGCTGAGATCTGCCGCCGCGAGCCAGGCATTAATCGTCTGCACCTGGCCGCGCAAACGCTCGACTTCCGGAGTATCGGGAAGCGGCAGCTTGTCTCCTTTGAGCACCACCTTGCCGGCGATGAACCGCTTCGTCTTCGGCCCCCTCAGCTCAAGCGGCTCGCCGAGAAACTGCGGATCGCGACCGAAGCAGTCGAAGTCGACGCTCAGCTCACTGATGCGGCGCTGCAGGGTCGTGCTGGCTCGGATGGTCGTCCTCCTCCCCAGCGGATGCTGATCGCCCAACTGCATCTCCGCACACCCGCAGGCCGCGATCTGCTTCACGAGATCTGCGAACCGCTCAGTCATGAAGGGAGCGCGGCGCCGGGCGGGGCTTAGGAGCGCCTTGGTGAGCTCCACGGTGAGCCAGCCACCAGGCTTAGCAAGGTGACGGTGGGCGAGGTCGCATACGAGGGCCGAGACCGCGCGCTCGTGGATGACCTGGGCGCTGCGCGTGCGCTTGCGGCGCCGATCTTCGCTTCCCTCAAGTTGGAGAAGGACCTCGGCGATGAGCTGGTGGATTTCTGGCCGTGCGGGAGTTCGGGACGGGTCGAACGCCCTGTCCCTAGGCGCGGAGTCGGGTGAGACGTACATGAGGTACCTAAAATCGACACCCCTCAGGCACGAGCACAGCGAGGGTCGGATACGAACGCAAGATCTTACAGGGAGCGAATGCCGCTCGCACCGGGACTGCTGACCCTTCCGGTGAATAGCGTTTAAGGTATGAGGGCTCAGAACAGGGGAAGTACAGATGGCGACAGTGTCGGTGGCGGACATCCGCAAGGCCATTCTCAAGGAGCTGCCCAAGGACGGCGGCAGCATGGGCAACATGAAGCTGCGAGAGCTGATCGCTGAGCGACTCGGCGCGAAATTCACCGAAGAGGATTACTTCGAGGCCCGCGATGCTCTAGTCGAGGCGGGCAAGGTGGCTAAGGGCCAAGGTCGAGGTGGGTCTGTCAGGCGTGTCGTGGATGAGGCCATCCCTCTAACCCTTGCAGTGCAGGAGAAGCCCGCAGATGCGGACCTGCCAAAGCCCAAGCAGGCAGGCATGACGCTCGCGGAAGCCAGGCAGGCTAAGGCGGAGGTTAAGGCGCGCAAGGGCAATGACGGCGCCAAGGTGCTGGCCTACCAGCACGAACAGAAGCGCACCAACAATCCCGATGTTGGCGTGGTGACACCGGACAACGATCCCGACCAGCCCAAGACCACCTGGGCTTATGACCCGCACATCGACCCGGCCCTCCAATTTGACGTCAGCCGTGCGCATATCGAGTCGCTGATCGACGACGCTCTGGCCAGTGGTGACGAGGCGACCATGCGCACCGCGCTGGAGCAACTCAAGCGGCAGGCGGAGCCGTACCTCAACTGGACCGGCAAGGCCGAGCGCACGAGCTTCGAGGTCGATACCGTTAGCCTGCACGTGCACGAGCGCATCGACCCGGCCAGCATCCTGGCCGTCATCCAGAAGCGCATGAAGCAGGGCAAGGGTGCTGACGGCAGCCAGACCGACATGTTCCGTGCCTGGTTCGAGGAGCCGCTGCCGCTGCGCGAGGCGGTGGACTTCTACAAGCACGACCGCGGCTGGAGCAACCGGCTAGTGGCCGGCGACAGCCTTCTGGTGATGAACAGCTTGCTGCAGAAGGAGGGCATGGCCGGACAGGTGCAGATGATCTACATCGACCCGCCCTACGGCATTAAGTACGGCAGCAACTTCCAGCCCTTCGTGAATAAGCGCGACGTCAAGGACCGCAAGGACGAGGATCTGACGCAAGAGCCGGAGATGATTAAGGCGTTCCGGGATACCTGGGAGCTGGGCATCCATTCCTACCTGACGTATCTGCGCGACAGGCTGCTACTGGCGCAGGAGTTGCTGCACGAAAGTGGCAGTGTCTTCGTTCAGATTTCGGATGAGAACCTGCATCACGTCCGCGAGATCTGCGATGAAGTCTTTGGTGTCGACAACTACTGCTCGACCATCCAGGTGCAGAAGACGGGGAGCCAAGAGGGAGCGCTTCTCGGCGCGACAGTCGATTTCCTGATCTGGTACGCCAAGGGGAAAAGCTCAGTGAAGTATCGTCAGCTTTTTCTCCCTCGTCAGAAGGGAGACAAGGCTATGACCCGATATGACTTCATTGAGTTGGAAGGCGGATCTTCCAGGCGCGCTAGCAGGGCCGAATTGTTCGGCGAAGCCAGTAAGCCGGAAGGCTCAAAAGCCTTTCAGTTGACCAGCTTGATATCGGACGGCCAATCGGGAGCGGATCAGAAATTCCTGTTCAGGCATTGTGAGTACGTGCCTAAAACAACATCGCATTGGAAGACGTCGGTGGCAGGTATGCATCGCTTGGGAAAGGCATCAAGAGTCGATCAGGCCGCAACCACGGTTCGATACAAGCGCTATTTGGATGATTTTCCCGTAGTCCCGGTAGACGATCGATGGGAATCAATGCAGATAGGAAAAGAGCTTGTATATGTTGTGCAGACCGCGGAACGAGTCATTGAGCGCTGTCTCCTCATGACCACTGACCCGGGCGACCTAGTTCTCGATCCTACCTGCGGCTCCGGCACAACAGCCTTCGTCGCAGAAAAGTGGGGGCGCCGCTGGATCACCTGCGACACCTCGCGCGTGGCCGTCACCCTGGCCAAGCAGCGCCTAATGACTGCCAGTTATGACTACTACGACCTCAAGTACCCGCACGAAGGACTGAGGGCCGGCTTCATCTATAAGACCGTCCCGCACGTCACCCTGAAGTCCATCGCCAACAACCCGGAGATCGACGAACTCTGGGAGCGCATGCACCCTGCCATTGACGCGGCGCTGGGCCAGCTCAACGCCACGCTGGTCGGCACCCGCGGCCTGTTCACCGTCACCCAGGGCGGGCGCAAGGGCGAAGCGATCGCTTTCGACGAAAAGGGCCGGCACACGCTGCCGACCGGCGAGCAGGTGCCCGCCAACGCCCTCCTGGAATGGGAGGTGCCGTTCGATTTTCCGGCTGACTGGCCTGCCGCCGCACGCACAGCCTTCGACGCCTTCCACGCCGCTCGCCAGGCCATGCAGAAGAAGATGGACGACTCCATCGCCGCCCACGCCGACCAGGAAGTGCTGTACGACCAGCCGCAAGTGGCCAAGGACAAGCTGCGCATCACCGGCCCGTTCACCGTGGAGGCCGTGCCCTTCCCCAGTGTGGTGGCGTTGGACGAGACGCAGCCTGTCGCCGAAGCCGATGCCAGCATCGCCCGCAGCGGCGAATCCGCCCGCCAGCACCGCTGGCGCGACGAGCTGCTCAAGACAGGCATCCGCGGCAAAGGCGGCCAGATGCTGCGCTTCGCCGAGCTGGAAAGCTTGCCCGACACCCCGCACCTGCACTGCACCGGCCACCTGGACTCCGGCGAGCGGGTGGTGGTCAGCTTCGGCCCCGAACACGCCGCGCTGGAGCAGCGCCAGGTGGAGCTGGCCATGCGCGAGGCCGGCGACCTGTTTCCGCGGCCGAAGATGATCGTGTTCTGCGCTTTCGCCTTTGACCCGGAAGCCGCCAAGGACATCGATGCCACCAAGGGCATCACCGCCCTCAAGGCACAGATGAACACCGACCTGCTTACCGAGGACCTGAAGAAGAGCGCCCGCCACAACCAGAGCTTCTGGCTGATGGGCCAGCCAGAAGTGACGGTGCGCCAGCATAAGGATGGCCGCTATGTCGTCGAGGTACACGGTTTCGACTACTTCGACACTGCCAGCGGCGAACTCAAATCCGGCGGCAAGAAGAACATTGCCGCCTGGAGCCTGGACACCGACTACGACGAGCGCAGCCTATTCCCACACCAGGTGTTTTTCCCCATGGCGGGCAAGAAGGATGGCTGGAACAGGCTGAAGAAAGACATCAAGGCCGAGCTGGACGAGGGCAAGCTGGACAAGCTGCACGGCACCGTGAGTCTGCCGTTCGAGGCGGGCGACAACCGCAAGGTGGCGGTGAAGATCGTGGACGACCGCGGCATCGAGTCTCTCAAAGTCATCCCGCTCCTCTGAGGCCCCGATGACCGCTCCCAAGTCGCTTATCGTCAACTCCCCCTTCGAGCCTCCTCGGTGGCATTGGTTAGACCATCAAGGCTCTCTGAGGCTGGCCGATGGCCGCCGTCCGGCTGGCTACGAAATCTTCGACACACGCAACAACACGCGTCGCACGGAACCGCTGGCGCTGGTGGAGCGCATTCGTGAGCGCGTGGATGCCTGGCGACAGGCGCAGTACCCGGGTGTCACCACGGTGACCCGCAGTCTGCTTGAGCACTGGAACGACAGCAGCGCACGCCAATACCCCTTCTACTTCTGCCAGTTGGAAGCCATCGAGACCCTGATCTGGTGGGTTGAGGCCCCTGCCGACTTCAAGCAGGGCATCGCCGTGCCCGGTGATGGCAGTCCTTGGGAGCGTCTGTGCAACAAGATGGCCACGGGCAGCGGCAAGACTACGGTGATGGCGATGGTCATCACCTGGCAGGTGCTCAACGCCCTCACTTACCCCAAGCGGACCAAGGACTTCTCCAGGGCGATCTTCATCGTGGCGCCGGGGCTCACGGTGCGCGAGCGATTGCAGGTGCTGTATCCGGGGAACACGGACAACTACTACGACGCGTTCGGCCTGTGTCCTTCCGAGGCGTTGCGCTCAAAGCTCAACCAGATGGAACTACTGGTCGAGAACTGGCACACGTTGTTGCCGTTGAAGCTGCCAGACCGATCGGTTGTCAAGAAGGGCGACGAGAGCGACAAGGCGTTCGTCAAGCGCGTGCTTGGCAAGTTGGCCGGCTACAAGGACATCGTCGTCATCAACGATGAAGCCCATCATGCCTACCGCGTGTCCGCTGAGGACAAGCGCAGCCGGGAGACCAAGCGGCG
The DNA here is from genome assembly GCF_051962475.1 of Dyella sp. Taxonomy (GTDB): domain Bacteria; phylum Pseudomonadota; class Gammaproteobacteria; order Xanthomonadales; family Rhodanobacteraceae; genus Dyella_A. The sequence goes on along the minus strand of NZ_JBQCCF010000069.1, from coordinate 346,780 downwards.
CGCGGAGGAACTCGGCGCGGATATGGACGAGGCCACCCGCTGGATCGAGGGACTGGACCGCATCCACCGCGAGTTACGCATCCAGCGGTGTTTCGATCTGTCGGCGACCCCGTTCGCCCCGACCGGCAGGGCCAATACCGAAGGCGGACTGTTTGATTGGATCGTTTCCGACTTCGGCTTGAACGATGCCATCGAGGCGGGACTGGTGAAGACTCCGCGCGTAGTGGTGCGCGACGGTGTCGTGCCTGATACCAAGACGCTCAAGCCCAAGCTGTACCACCTCTACCGAGACCCTGAGGTCCACGAAGACCTCAATCGTCGCGGGGCGCAGCCCCACGAGCCGCTTCCGCAACTGGTGCAACAGGCCTATACCCTGCTGGGCGCCGATTGGCGCAAGGCGGCGGAGGACTGGGCGAGCAGTGGTCATGCTTCGCCGCCGGTCCTGCTCACCGTCTGCAATCGGACCGAGACCGCGGCGCGTATCGAGCGCTACTTCACGAGTGGTGATGTCTTCTGGGCGGAGCTTAGGAACAGCAGCCGCACCCTTCGTGTTGACTCCAGGGTGCTGGAGAAGGCAGAGCTAGGGGAGTCTTCAGGAACCGACAAGGACTACGAGGCACGCCTGACCGAGATCGTCGAGGCGGCGAATATCCATCCTGACCGCAAGGCGGAGCTGCTGTCCCTCAAGAAGGAAGAGCTTCTGCGGGCGATCGTGGACAACGTCGGCAAGCGCGGTGCGGCGGGACAGGATCTCCAGAACGTGATCTCGGTAGCCATGCTGTCCGAGGGCTGGGACGCGAAGAACGTCACCCACATCATGGGCCTGCGCGCCTTCACGAGCCAGCTTCTGTGCGAGCAGGTGATTGGACGCGGCTTGCGTCGTGTCGGTTATGACACCGAGCCGGTGGTTGGCCCGGATGGAGTTGAGCGCCAGCTATTCAAGCCTGAGTTCGTCAACGTGTTCGGCGTGCCGCTGTCGGTATTTCAGGATCTCAGTGGCGAGGGTGAGGCACCGCCTCCCCCCAAGCCGAGCACCCAGATCGAGTCTCTGGAGGAGCGCAACGCTCTTGAGATTCGTTGGCCGAATGTACTGCGGGTCGATCCCATCGTTCGGCCAGGTCTTGGTCTCGACTGGGCCAAGATGGAGCCACTGAAACTCGACCCCGCCAGGACGCCCTTGGCTGCCGAGATGGCGCCCGCGCTCGGCGGAGCCAGCGCATGGGATCAGATCACTCATATCGACCTGGAGAGGCTGCCAGACGAGTTCCGCTTGCAGCGCCTGATCTTCCTGGCCGCACGCAAGGCCTACGATCAGCTGAGGGGGCAGTACACAGGCACGCCCGAGTACCTGGCGTTTCAGTTGATCCGGCTGATCGAAGCCTTCCTTGATTCGGACAAGCTTGATGTGCCATCGCTGTTCCATCAGGAGCCGCTCCGCAAGCGCATCCTGATCTCGCTGAACATCGATACAGTGGTCCAGCATCTGCTCCGCTACCTCGTGGAGCAGAACCAGGAGCGCATCGAGCCGGTGTTCGATGAAGAGTTCCCGGTGGGTTCGACGCGATATATGCGTACCTGGTACACCACCAAGCTCTGCCAACCTGCGCAGAAGTCCCAGATCAGCCATGTCGTGGCCGATGGCGCGTGGGAGGCTCACGCAGCCAACCTGCTAGAGACCAGCGAACACGTCCTGGCCTACGCCAAGAACGACCACCTCGGTTTCCAGATTTACTACATGTGGAACGGCGCCAAGCGCCGCTACGTGCCCGACTTCCTGATCCGCCTAGCGAACGGTTCCACCCTGATCCTGGAGATCAAAGGCGAGGACAGCGAGCAGAACAAGGCCAAGCGCTCCGCGCTCGATGCCTGGGTCAAGGGCGTGAACCAGAAGGGTGGGTTTGGCACCTGGTGTTGGGATGTGGCGTTCGAGCCGGCGCACATCCACGACCTGATCCAAGAGCATGCTGGGAGCCAAGCTGGCACCCGTTCGTGAACTAAGATGCGTTTCGCAAGTACTGACATTTCATTGCATAAAAATATGATTTTTAAGGTAAAAAATACTACATGCGATAGCTTGATCTGCACCGATATCTAGATAGAGCGACGTAGAAACCTAAAAATTCGTCCATGGTGAAGCTCAGAGGTTATTTTCCATGGACAAGTCTCAGTTCGTACTCCGCTGCCTGACTTGGTTGGGCGCGAATGCGGGGATGTTGGTAGAACTTGTGAAGGCGTGCGTTCCACTCGCTGCGGTGCTCGTGGCCGGCTATGCGTTGTATGTAGTAAAGGAGAAGTCGAATGGTCGCTAGGAGCTTATGGAAGCCTTGGGTGGCCGTTCCCTCTAGGCCGGTGATTGATTCGCTCACGTCCCTGCGCTGGGGGGTGGGGGAGCGTCCGGCTTCCGCGTTAACTGCGGCGCTGATCACGTACGTTGCCCTCGTGTTTCGCTCAGAAGAAGAGCGCGATGAAAGCGATGCAGTAGTGCTGCGACGCGTGGCGGCCGCAACATACGACCAGCTCCAGTCTGCGACCGGGCTTTCCCGAGCCAAAGTCTCCCAGGCGTTGTCCGAACTAGCCGAGCGACGGCTAGTGCACCCAGAGGGGTCATCCCAATGGCGCCAATACTCGCTAGAGCTTGGCGATCGGCGCTGGTTCAAGCTTCCATGCAGGCGTCTAGTGCGTGGCAACCAGATCTTGCCGTTCACTCGGTTCAACCTACGCAGCAAGCATGAGCTTCACGCTATGAAGCTTTATCTCTACCTGGCGGCCATACGCGACAATCGGTTCGAGTACAGCGTAGCTTCGTATGAAAGAATTTATAGGCAGACAGGCATACCCGAGCGCGATATTCGCCGCGCAATCAGCACTCTACTTGGGGTTGAATTGCTTCAAAACGTCGGGCGTGACGTCGGTACGGTCAATCCGGCATCGCGGGACGGGGAGTTTGGCCCAAACCGCTACTACTTCGCGGGGCATCAGGACCTGTTCGCGGGATTGGCGTCCCGCTCCCCCCAGGCTCAGTCGATAGCCAGTCCGGCACAAGTAGTCGACGGATTGGTCTCCATGGACTCTCGGTCCAGGTAGCCAATTCTCAGTAGGAGGTTCCGTACCGAAGACTTGTGCCAGCTCCTTTTGCGGGGAGTGAGTATCCCCCTGTTATTAAGCGCTACAGCGATCGCGCCGAGACTGGTAACTCCATCTGCGGCGAGAGCGCGAACGACGGGCCTCAAATCACCAGCGTGTGCGTCCGCTGCCGTACGGATAGATTGCAAACTGGCCGCATTTCCCTTGCCTGCGCGACGAAGGGCCGAAGCGCCGTTCGGGTTGCCTAGCCGCATTCCGCGGCTCCTTGCAGCAGCCAGCGCTTCCCGCGTCCGCTTGGAAATCGCCTCGCGCTCTTGCTGGGCGACCAATGCCATGACTCCTACGGTCAGATCGTTCGCATCGGGCATATCCGCAGCGATAAAACGCACGCCGCTATCCCGGAGCGTGAGGAGAAATGCGGCGTTGCGGGAAAGCCGGTCAAGCTTGGCGATGACGAGCGTGGCGCCCGTCACCTTGGCGAGGTGAAGCGCCCTTTGAAGCTGTGGCCTGTCGGTGCCCTTGCCGCTCTCGATCTCCGTGAAGGTCTCAATGATCGATGCGGACCGTTGGCGGGCATACTCGTTGATGGCTGCGAGCTGAGCCTCAAGCCCAAGTCCGCTGCTCCCCTGACGCCGGGTGGAAACACGGAGATAACTGACGATCTTCATGGGTACAGAATGGCCTAACGAGCATTAGGCCGTTTTGTACCACGCATCGCCGCGCCCCACAAATTGAAAAAATGTATTCATACAGCTTGACGACACTGAATCATCTGTTATTTTGTGACAACACAACATCACAGGGGAGCAGGGATGGCACTCAGCTATACATCCACGCAGCTCGATCGAGAGGTGCAGCTGTTGATCCATGAGCAATCGGTACTCATGGATCAGATCATCGGACCAGGGGCTGGCCTGCGTGCGCTTGGCCTCGATCCGGATAGCGACTATGCCCAAGGGGGGCATCCGGACTACCTGGACCGACTGGACAGGTTCGAGATCGGCCGGCTGGTTTCTACCGTTGAGCGCTACGTACAGAGGCAGGCGTGGAGTGATGCTGTCCCGGGCAGCGTGTCGGGGCTTCGGTACGCGACAGAGCGGGTGTTTTCTCCGGCGACGGTTGCCTCCTATGAGGAGGAGCGCTTAGCTAATCCCGAGCCCGAGGGCATTCCCGAGCCGTTCGAGATGGGGGCTGGCGAAGTCGTCCTGGGTCACTTCTACCGAGGCATTCTGTTTGGGTTGCTTGAGCTGGCCGAGGCGCGGCTCAAGGTGGATCAGGGGCAGCGCCTGACGCTCTCAGAGGTGGCGTTGCTTGTAGATGCTCGTGAAGCAACGGTCACCACCAATGCCCATCGGAAGAACTTCGAGACCGTCGAGGAGAACGGGCGTCGCTACGCCGAGCCGGAGAAGGTCTTGGGATGGTTGATCAAGAACGGATACCGGCCTACGGAGCGAGGCGCCTCATCAACGAAGCCGCCGCCGGCCGATGGGGGCGTCGACTTTGTAGTCGTGCCTGTCGCCAGGGGCGGTGAATGGTTCGATCCACGGTCTCGCCATAACGGGCGGTACGTCATTGGGGCAGGCCGTAGCGAGCGGAAGTTCATTGACTACTACGAAGCGCTCTGTGCGTTGATGCGTATGCCATCACCACGGTGGCAGACCAAGCGGGATGGTGTGCGCGGCATTGCGTTCGCCATCCGCTTCGATCGGGTTCCGCGGGTCGAGTTGGACCGCGCCATTGAAGATCTCGACCAGACCGCCTAAGGGGAATCCACGATGAGCATGAACTCCTTGTTCGACAAGTACGCAAACACCTTGGCGCATCTCCCCGGAAGCTTCGCCGAGCACGCTGGCCTTCCGGCCTCCCTCCGGATGGATGCAGAGGGCCGCTATGAGGTCTACTACGCGCCCTTCGATCATGTGAATACTTCTGCGCGGATCGTCCTTGTTGGCATCACTCCTGGACGCACTCAGGCCCTGGAAGCGATTTCCGTGGCGCGACGAGCACTCTTGGGTGGGCGGTCCTTTACGGAAGCCGCCGAAGCTGCCAAGAAGGTAGCGAGCTTCGCTGGTCCTCTGCGTAAGAATCTTATTGCCCTGCTGGACTCGGTAGGGGTGTCCGAACGCCTCGGCTTGGCATCTACCGCCGACTTGTGGACCTCGCACACGCACCTGGTCCACTTCACGTCAGCGCTGCGCTATCCGGTGATGGAAAGGGGAAAGGGCTACGGTGGCGCTGGGCTGGCGCGATCTGCTTTTCTCAAGAAGCAGGTGGAAAGGTGGTTTGCCCCCGAGTGCCGCGCGCTCAGTAGCGCTTTGTACGTGCCACTTGGAACTGCGGCGCAAGCTGCGTGTGAATACCTCGTCCAGCAGGGCTCGCTTGATGCCAAGCAGATTCTCGGCGGGCTGCCGCATCCGTCGGGGGCCAACGCGGAGCGGATCGCTTACTTCCTGGGACGGAAGCCGCGTTCGCTCCTGTCGTCGAAAACTCGGGCAGACCTTCTCGATGAAGGGCGGACCGCTGCACTCAAGGTAGTGGAGGCTTGGGCGTAATGGCGCGGCACGTCAGGTCTCGCCTGAGGCAGGCAATAAAGGTGTGGGAGACGGCGGGCGTAACAGTGAAAGGGGTTGAGACGACAGGTGGAGGTCACCTTCGCGTCCGAGTCACTCTTCCTGGCGGCGAGGAACGAGTCCTCATCTGCGGCAGCAGCCCGGGCGATCATAAGGCGCTCAACAACTCTCGCGCAGTGGTCCGCCGGTGGGTTCGTGTTGGGGGTAATGGTCGGGCCAGGGTAGGTGCAGGGCGATGAGGATTTCGCGAGAAATGGTGATTGCTGGCGTTCCGGCTATGGACCTTCGTAAGGCACTTCGGAAGTTGGGTAAGTGGGGTGCGTGGGACGTGGCCTCCCTAGCGGAGGCTCTGGGGATCGATGAGGCTTCTGCGGCTGAAGCGCTGTCTGCATTGGTCGCGGAGGGGTACGTTGAGGTCTCTCAGCAAAGTGGCTGTCCGTACTACGCGACGACGGTAAAGGGAAATGCCCTGGCGCTGGCGTCATCCAGGAAGCCTATCAAGCGAGCTGCGGCCGATCGAATCGTCCAAGAAGCCATTGCCAGGGTGGAGGCCATCAATGCCTCGCCAGAGTTCGCTTATGGCATTCGAAAACTGATCGTGTTTGGCAGCTACCTAACTGACCAGGCCGAACTCGGCGACGTAGATCTTGCCCTTGAGCTTGTGCCTAGGTTTAACGATACGGACCAGCAGACGGAGATAGAGCACCACCGTGTTGAGGAGGCTCGCCGCAGCGGCAAGCGCCTCCGATCCTTCATGGACCGTCTGGCTTGGCCTATGGAAGAAATCTTCCAGATAGTTAAAGGCGGCCGCGTGGCGATCAGTCTCCACCCGAGCACCGATGCCGTGCTGACAAGCGCCCAAACTAAGATCTTGCTAGCGAGTGACAAATTTCCCATTTGTTAGCGCCGGCCTGCGCCACCTGGCGATATGCGTCACTTCCGCTGTGCTCAACCCAGATGTGTCGCTGACGCAGCTTCCCAGGTTTCCTCAAGTTGCCAAGGCCGCCGAGGCGGCGGCCGATTCCGTGGACGTGCAGGTCGGAATGGCCTCTTCCTGACCTTCCCCTAAGGCAACGTCGGGAGGCCGGCCTTGGAGTGAGGTCGTCTGGATCGAGCGCCTCCCTGATCAGATTGACGGCCAACGAGGACTGTCGCCGAGCCTCTCGATGAGAGTGTGCCTGGTTGCTGATCCGACAAGCACCGTGAGCCCCCACGGGGGGTAAGGCAGGCACCGAGATCGTTAGATACCGTCTCGAAAATTTGCAGCAAAACATTTTGGTTGCCGCTCGGTGGTTCTATGCAGTTGCTACAGAGACTGCTACAGCGATTGCTACAGTGGTCGCAACATGCGATCCTCTCGGCCCGCATAAGTCCGCGGAAACGTTAGAATCTCCGGCCGGACGGTGGCTATGCTTCGCCTCCACCCATAGCCACCATTCGCCCCGCCGACGTTTCCGCGCCACGCGCGGGCTTCTCTGATTCCGGCGAGACGATATGCATATCTTCAAGGTGTTCCAGCTCGAGGCGGCTCACCGCCTGCCCAACGTGCCTGCCGGGCACAAGTGCGCGCGCCTGCACGGGCACTCGTTCCGCATCGAAATCCACGTGCAGGGCGAGCCCGATCCGACGCTGGGCTGGGTGATGGACTTCGCCGACGTCAAGGCGGCGTTCGCGCCGCTCTACGAGCAGCTGGACCATCACTATCTGAACGACATCGAGGGACTCGAGAATCCGACCAGCGAGATGCTGGCGCGCTGGATCTGGGAACGTCTCGCGCCGCGTTTGCCGGGCCTGGATCGGGTGGTGGTGCACGAAACCTGCACCTCGGGCGCAGAGTGCTCGGCGCGCAGTTTTTGACGCAGTGCACCGGTGTGGCAACGTTGTCATGTAACTGAAAGACATGACTTTTGGTTAAACGCCAAGCGCGGAAACAAAAAATATATTGCACTGCAACATGGCCTTTGGTAAGGTGGCTCCACTACCAGCCACCCCATCGAGGGGAGATCGCCATGAATCAGCAGTTCACCAACCATGCGTTTGCCTACGCCAAGCAGTTCTCCGATAGCGCCTTCAAGGCCCAGTCGCTGGCTCTGAAGGGTTTCGAGGCCGTCGCCGGCCTGCAGTTCAAGGCACTCGAGAAGCAGGCCCAGGCCTCTGCCGAGTTCCTCGCCGAGGCGATGGAGGCCCGCGACGTCGACGGCTTCCGTTCGCTCTGGGAAAAGGGCGCCACGCTGAGCCGCGACAACGCCGAGCGCGCCGTCGCCGTCAGCCAGGAGATCTTCGCCGTGTCGCAGAAGACCGCCGAGTCGCTCGGCGCGATCCTGCAGGAGCAGCAGCAGGCCGCCAACGAGGCGGTGAGCGCTCCGGTGCAGGCGGCGTCCAAGAAGGCCTCCAGTAAGTAATCGCGGGTAACGCTTCACAAGGAAGGCCGGGTCCGTGGACCCGGCTTTTTTTGTGCCCGGACTGCGACAACTTTGACCGCCATCGGCTTGTCGCTGCAAACCACCGCCTGTTACAATTCCAGAGCTTGGACCGTGCCCCACCAACCTGACGGACCGGTGCCGCTGACATAGCGAAACCGTGGGGGATGTCACGTGCTCAACAGCTTAGCCTCGGGTCGACGTCTTGCTGCGCGCGTGATTGCGCTGCAGCTGGTTGTCGCCACCGCCTTGGGTGCAGTCTTTCTGTGGCAAGGGCCGCGTTCAGCGCTTGCTGCGTTCGGTGGGGGTGCGATCGTGGCGCTGGGCACTGCCCTGCTGGCCTGGCGCACCTTCGCCGGCTGGAGTGCCGGCGGTCTGGCGATGGGGCGTCTGCTGTCGGGCATGGTGCTGAAGTGGGTGGCGATCATCGTGGGACTGGTCGCGATCCTGGGTCAATACAAACTGCCGCCACTGGCCGCTTTGACAGGGCTGGTGGCTGCTTACGCAATAAATTTGCTGGCGTTTCGATTCAAGGGTTGAGGCATGGCTACCGAGCCGCAAGGCGGTCTAACCGAATACATCCAGCACCACCTGCACCACGATACGGTGCAGCTGGGCAACGGTCCGTTCATGGCCATCCACCTGGATTCGCTGGTGGTGTCCTTCGCGCTTGGACTGGTGTTCTGCCTGTGGTTCTGGCTGAAGGCGCGCAAGGCGACCTCGGGCGTGCCGTCCAAGGGGCAGGCGTTCGTCGAGCTGATCGTGGAGTTCGTCGACACCCAGGTGAAGGACACCTTCCACGGCGACCGCCGCACGGTTACGCCGCTGGCGCTGTCCATCTTCATGTGGGTGACCTTCATGAACACGATGGACCTGCTGCCGCTCGACGCGCCGGGGATGGCCATCAAGACCGTGGGCGGTGCGGAAATGGCGCACCACACCTTCTTCCGCTGGGTGCCCACGGCCGACATCAACACCACCATCGGTCTGGCGTTGTGCGTGTTCTTCATCGTGATCGGTCACGGCATGAAGGCCAAGGGCACGCTGGGTTTCGGCAAGGAGCTGGTGACCGCGCCGTTCCATGCCCACAACCCTATCGTCAAGCTGGCGCTGGTACCGGCCAACCTCGGTCTGAACATCATCGAATACCTGTCTAAGCCGGTGTCGCTGGCCATGCGACTGTTCGGCAATATGTACGGCGGCGAGCTGGTCTTCATGCTGATCGCCGGACTGTTCGCGGGCTGGATCAGCTTCCTTCCCGGCGTGCTGTTCAACACGGCGTGGGCGATCTTCCACATCCTGATCATCCTGCTCCAGGCGTTCATTTTCATGATGCTCACCATCGTGTACATCGCGACGGCGCACGAGCATCACTGACGCTTTTCCGCTTCCCACAGTTCGTTTCGTCTTTACCTTTACGATTCACAGGAGAACACCATGAACCTCGCTGAACTCATTTCCCATGTGCAGGGCCAGACCGCGATCGCCATCGGCATCATCATCGGCCTCGGCGCGCTCGGTGCCTGTCTGGGCATCGCGATCATGGGTTCGAAGTTCCTTGAGTCCGCTGCCCGTCAGCCGGAGCTGGTTCCGCTGCTGCAGGGCCGCATGTTCCTGCTCGCCGGCCTGATCGACGCGGCGTTCATCATCGGCTTGGCCGTGGCGCTGCTGTTCGCCTTCTCGAATCCGCTGACCGCCCAGGTCATCCAGAATTTCGCGAAGTAACAGTCCCCCGTTGATGACCGCCGTGGCTTCATGCCGCGGTGGTCAGGCGGCCCCCCGCGTTACGGAGTCAACGGAAAGCTCATGGATATCAATCTGACTTTCCTGGGCCAGATGGTGTCGTTCGCCATCCTGGTCTGGTTCACCACCAAGTTCATCTGGCCGCAGCTCAACGCAGCCATTGAAGAGCGCCAGAAGAAGGTCGCCGAAGGCTTGGCGGCTGCCGAGCGCGCGCGCGCCGAATTGAAGGACGCCGACGCCAAGGCGGCGGTCGAGATCAGGCAGGCGCGTCAGCAGGCGGCCGAGATCGTCGAGCGCGCCCAGCAGCAGGCCAACCAGATCGTCGACAAGGCTCGCGCCGAGGCGCTGGTCGAGGCGGCACGCGTGAAGGCAGCGGCGACGGAAGAAGTCGCCAGCATGCAACAGCGCGCCCGCGAAGAGCTGCGTGGCTGGGTCGGTCGCCTGGCGGTCCAGGGCGCCGAGAAGATCGTCCAGCGCGAGATCGACGCATCGGCGCACAAGGCCATGCTCGACCAGCTTGCTGCCGAGATCTGATCCATGAGCCAAGCCATCACTCTCGCTCGACCCTACGCACGCGCTGCCTTTGAGGTGGCGCGTGCGGCTGGCGACACCGGCACGTGGTCGCACGCGCTGGCGCTTGCCGCCATGGTCGCCAACGACGCACGGGTGAGCGATCTGGCCGGTGATCCGCGGGTGCAGCCGGCGCAGCTGGTTGCCCTGCATCTGCCGCGCGAGATGGCGGTCGATACGCCGTTCGGCCGTTTCCTGGCCGAGCTGGCCGAGCATCGCCGCCTGGCGCTGCTGCCGGAGATCGCTGCCCTGTACGAGACCTACAAGCGCGAGGCCGAGTCGCAGCTTCTGGTGAAGGTGACCAGCGCGATGGCCCTGGACGCCGCGCAGACGGAACAGCTGAAGGCTTCGCTGAAGCGCCGCTTCAAGCGCGAGATCGAACTGGAAACCCAGGTCGACGCCTCGCTGCTGGCAGGCGTGGTGATCGACACCGGCAGCGAAGTGATCGATGGCTCGGCGCGCGGTCGTCTCGACCGGCTCGCCAGCGCCCTCACGCACTGACACACGTTTCAAAAATCATCGGGTGCCGTTGACTCGGCGCGAACCCAAGGATAACGACCTATGTCCAGCACCACTCTCAACCCGTCCGAGATCAGCGAGCTGATCAAGAGCCGCATCGAGCAGTTCAAGCTCGGCGCGGAGGCCCGCAACGAGGGCACCATCATCAGCGTGTCCGACGGCATCGTGCGCATCCACGGTCTGGCGGACGTGATGCAGGGCGAAATGATCGAGCTGCCGGGCAGCGCGTATGCCCTGGCGCTCAACCTCGAGCGCGATTCGGTCGGCGCCGTGGTGCTCGGTGAATACCAGCACCTGCGCGAGGGCGACACCGCCAAGACCACCGGTCGCATCCTCGAGGTGCCGGTCGGTCCGGAGCTGCTCGGCCGCGTCGTCGACGCACTGGGCAACCCAATCGATGGCAAGGGTCCGCTCAACGCCAAGATCAATGCGCCGATCGAGAAGGTCGCGCCGGGCGTGATCTGGCGCAAGTCGGTCGATCAGCCGCTGCAGACCGGCTACAAGTCGGTCGACGCGATGATCCCGGTCGGCCGCGGCCAGCGTGAGCTGATCATCGGCGACCGCCAGACCGGCAAGACCGCGCTGGCGATCGACGCGATCATCGCGCAGAAGGATTCGGGCATTAAGTGCATCTACGTCGCGATCGGCCAGAAGCGCTCGTCGATCGCCAACGTGGTGCGCAAGCTGGAAGAGAACGGCGCGCTGGCCAACACCATCATCGTGGTGGCCTCGGCCTCCGAGTCGGCCGCGCTGCAGTACGTGGCGCCGTATTCGGGCTGCGCGATGGGCGAGTACTTCCGCGATCGCGGCGAAGACGCGCTGATCGTGTACGACGACTTGTCCAAGCAGGCCGTGGCCTACCGCCAGATCTCGCTGCTGCTCAAGCGCCCGCCGGGTCGCGAAGCCTACCCGGGCGACGTGTTCTATCTCCACTCGCGTCTGCTCGAGCGCGCCGCGCGCGTGTCCGAGGAGTACGTGGAGAAGTTCACCAACGGCGAAGTGAAGGGCAAGACTGGCTCGCTCACCGCGCTGCCGATCATCGAGACCCAGGGCGGCGACGTGTCGGCGTTCGTGCCGACCAACGTGATCTCGATCACCGACGGCCAGATCTTCCTGGAAACCGACCTGTTCAACGCCGGCATCCGTCCGGCCGTGAACGCCGGTATCTCGGTATCGCGCGTGGGTGGTGCGGCGCAGACCAAGATCGTCAAGAAGCTCTCAGGCGGCGTGAAGCTGGCGCTGGCGCAGTACCGTGAGCTGGCCGCGTTCGCGCAGTTCGCCTCGGACCTCGATCCGGCCACCCGCGCCCAGCTGGACCGCGGCCAGCGCGTGACCGAGCTGATGAAGCAGGCGCAGTACGCGCCGCTGTCGATCGCGGAGCTGGCGCTGTCGGTGTATGCAGCCGAGAAGGGCTACCTCGACGACCTGCCGGTGAACAAGGTGCTGGCGTTTGAAAAGGGCCTGCACGCGTTCTTCCACCAGAACCACGGCGAGCTGATGAAGAAGCTGGTCGCCACCGGTGACTGGAACGGCGAGATCGAGGGCACCTTCAAGGCCGGCCTGGACGAGTACAAGAAGACCGGCAGCTGGTAACCAGCAGCCTGCGCGGCGGTTGCTTGGCAACTGCCGCGTTCTCCGGTGACGCACCGGGATCGCAATAACCCACAAGGTTGAGGCAAACGTGGCAAGCGGACGCGAAATCAAAACCAAGATCAAGAGCACGCAGAACATGCGCAAGGTGACGCGTGCGCTGGAGATGGTCTCGGCCTCGAAGATCCGCCGCGCGCAGGACCTGATGAAGGCCTCGCGTCCCTACGCCCGGCAGATGCGTAAGGTGATTGCGCACGTGGCCCAGGCCAGCACCGACGTCGCCCATCCGTTCCTGGTGGAGCGCGAGAAGGTGGCGCGGGTGGGCTATATCGTCGTCAGCACCGATCGCGGGCTGTGCGGCGGTCTCAACTCCAACCTGTTCCGTCGCCTGCTGCCGGCGATCCGCGAGTGGCACGACAAGGGTGTCGAGGTCGACGTCGTCGCGATCGGCCAGAAGGCGGTGCAGTTCTTCCGCCGGCTGAAGGGCGTGAATCTGGTCGGCAGCGTCACCCATCTCGGCGAGAAGCCCAAGCTCGAGCAGCTGGTGGGTGTGATCAAGGTGGTGCTGGACGCCTACACCGACGGCAAGCTCGATCGCGTGGTGCTGGCGTACAACGACTTCGTCAACACCATGACGCAGAAGCCGACGCTGGACGCGCTGCTGCCGCTGCCGGTGGTCGCCGCCGAGCTGGAAGCGCACCAGGCGGCGGGCGAGTCGGCCTACGCCGGCATCAAGCTCGAGCAGACGCACGACTGGGACTACATCTACGAGCCCGACGCGGCCACGGTGCTGGTCCACGTGCTGAACCGCTACATCGAGTCGGTGGTGTACCAGGCGGTGCTGGAGAACCTCGCCAGCGAGCACGCCGCGCGCATGGTCGCCATGAAGAGCGCGTCGGACAACGCCAACAAGGTGATCGGCGAACTCACGCTGATCTACAACAAGGCGCGTCAGGCGGCGATCACCCAGGAAATCTCGGAAATCGTCGGCGGCGCCGCGGCGGTATAAGTGCAGGCATCCCTGCCTGCAAAAGCAGATCAAGAGCGTCCATCCATGGACGCACTATTCAAAAGAGCTGGCGACTGTCACCGGGCGCCGTGGTTTGACCAGACACTGAAAGATCCATTCGGAGCACACCCATGAGCCAGGGCAAAGTTGTACAGATCATCGGCGCGGTCATCGACGTGGAGTTCGCACGCGATCAGGTGCCGCAGGTTTACGACGCGCTGAAGATCGACGGCACCGACATCACGCTGGAAGTGCAGCAGGTGCTCGGCGACGGCATCGTGCGCACCATCGCGCTCGGTTCGACCGACGGCCTCAAGCGCGGCCTGGTGGCCCGCAACACCGGCGAAGGCATCAAGGTGCCGGTCGGCAAGGCCACGCTCGGCCGCATCATGGACGTGCTCGGCAACCCGATCGACGAGGCCGGCCCGGTCGGCGAGCAGGATCGCTGGGTGATCCACCGCGAGGCGCCGAGCTACGCCGACCAGGCGGCGGCGACCGACCTGCTGGAAACCGGCATCAAGGTGATCGACCTGATCTGCCCGTTCGCCAAGGGCGGCAAGGTCGGCCTGTTCGGCGGTGCCGGCGTGGGCAAGACCGTGAACATGATGGAGCTGATCAACAACATCGCCAAGGCGCACTCGGGTCTGTCCGTGTTCGCCGGCGTGGGCGAGCGTACCCGCGAGGGCAACGACTTCTACCACGAGATGAAGGACTCCAACGTGCTCGACAAGGTGGCCATGGTGTACGGCCAGATGAACGAGCCGCCGGGCAACCGTCTGCGCGTGGCGCTGACCGGCCTGACCATGGCCGAGTACTTCCGCGACGAGAAGGACGAGACCGGCAAGGGCAAGGACGTGCTGCTGTTCGTCGACAACATCTACCGCTACACCCTGGCCGGTACCGAGGTGTCCGCGCTGCTCGGCCGCATGCCGTCGGCAGTGGGTTACCAGCCGACGCTGGCCGAGGAAATGGGCGTGCTGCAGGAGCGCATCACCTCGACCAAGACCGGTTCGATCACCTCGATCCAGGCCGTGTACGTGCCCGCGGACGACCTGACCGACCCGTCGCCGGCCACCACCTTCGCCCACCTGGACGCGACCGTGGTGCTGAGCCGCAACATCGCCTCGCTCGGTATCTACCCCGCCGTGGATCCGCTCGATTCCACCAGCCGTCAGCTCGATCCGAACGTGATCGGCCAGGAGCACTACGACGTGGCCCGCCGCGTGCAGGGCACGCTGCAGCGCTACAAGGAGCTCAAGGACATCATCGCGATTCTGGGCATGGACGAGCTGTCGGAAGAGGACAAGCAGGCCGTGGCCCGCGCGCGCAAGTGCGAGCGCTTCTTCTCGCAGCCGTTCCACGTTGCCGAGGTGTTCACCGGCTCGCCGGGCAAGTACGTGTCGCTGAAGGAAACCATCCGCGGCTTCAAGATGATCGTCGACGGCGACGTGGACCACCTGCCGGAGCAGGCGTTCTACATGGTCGGCGGCATCGACGAGGCGATCAAGAAGGCCGAGGAGATGGGCGCCAAGAAGGCCGCCTGATCCCACGGGGCGGGTAAACCCGCCCCCAGCCTTACGCATCCGGAAGACCATCCATGACCCACACCATCCGCGTCGACGTCGTCAGTGCCGAAGCCGAGATCTACTCGGGCGAGGCAACGATGGTTGTTGCCACCGGCGAGCTGGGCGAGCTGGGCATCACCCCGCGCCACGCGCCGCTTATCACCCGTCTCAAGCCCGGCAAGGTCGTCGTGACCGAAGCCAGTGGCGAGAAGGTGGACATCTCCATCACTGGTGGCGGCATTCTCGAGGTGCAGCCGCAGGTCATCACCGTGCTGGCCGACAGCGCAATCCGCTCGGCCGACATCGACGAAGCGGCGGCGATCGAAGCCAAGCGTCAGGCCGAAGAGGCCTTGGCCAACCGCACCGACGCGATGGAGATCGCCGAGGCGCAGGCCAAGCTGGCCGAGGCGATCACCCAGTTGCAGGCGCTGGAGCGTCTGCGCCGCACGCTCAAGCACTGAACTGACTCTGCTTCGAGTCCCTGCAAACGCCGGCCTCGTGCCGGCGTTTTTGCATCCGTCCGCCATCGCGCCGGCGCGAGCTCGGGTCGGCCCGCTGATATTCTTGCGCATCGCTTCGCTCCCACTGGTGCCCCATGGAAGACTCCGCCCTGCACGTCATCGTCCTTGCTGCCGGCGAAGGCAAGCGCATGAAATCCCGGCGCGCCAAGGTGCTGATGCCGCTGGCCGGTCGGCCCTTGCTCGGCCATGTACTGGCGGCCGCACGCACCTTGCGGCCGGCAGCGATCCACGTGGTCTACGGCCACTGCGGCGATCAGGTGCAGGGCGCGTTCGCCGACCAACCGGACCTCGAGTGGGTAGAGCAGACCGAGCGCCTTGGTACCGGTCACGCCGTCGGCTACGCACTGGCACGAGTGCCGGACGGCGCGCGGGTACTGGTGCTCTACGGTGACGTGCCGCTGACTCGGCCGCAGACGCTGCAGGCCCTGGTCGCCACGCCGGACAAGCTCGCCCTGCTCACGACGCGGCTGGCCGATCCGTTCGGCTACGGTCGCGTGCTGTGCAACGAGGGAAAGGTACAGGCCGTGGTAGAGGAGAAGGACGCCGATGCCGCGCAGCGCACGGTCACCCTGATCAACACCGGCATCCTCGCCGCCGATGCCACCGACCTGCGCCGCTGGATCGGCCGGCTCGACCGCAACAACGCGCAGGGCGAGTACTACCTCACCGACATCTTCGCGATGGCCGCCGCCGAGGGCGCGGCCGCCCGTTCGGTGGAATGCGCCGACCCGGTGGAAGCGGCCGGCGCCAACAATCCGCTGCAGCTGGCCGAGCTGGAGGCGCAGTATCGGCAGCGTCGCGCCCACGAGCTGATGGTCGCGGGCGTGCGTCTGGCCGATCCGGCACGATTCGACGCGCGCGGCATCGTCGTGGCGGGCAGTGACGTGGAGATCGACGTCGACGTGATCTTCGAGGGCGAGGTAGTGCTGGGCGACGACGTGCGCGTGGGTGCCTTCACTCGCCTGCGCAACGTGCATCTCGCCGCCGGCACCGTGGTGCTCGCCCATTGCGATCTGGATGGCGTGGTCACCCATGGGCCATGCACGATCGGTCCGTTCGCGCGACTGCGCCCCGGGACCGAGCTTGCCGATGGCGTACACGTGGGCAATTTCGTCGAGATCAAGAAAGCAACCCTGGGCGTGGGCAGCAAGGCCAACCACCTCAGCTACATCGGCGACGCGCAGATCGGCGCCAGCGTGAACATCGGTGCGGGCACCATCACCTGCAACTACGACGGCGTGAACAAGCACCTCACCCGCATCGACGATGGCGCGTTCATTGGTTCCAACAGCGCGCTGGTGGCGCCGGTGCGTATCGGCGCCGGCGCCACCATCGGCGCCGGTTCGGTGATTACCAAGGATGCGCCCGACGGTGAACTCACGGTGGCACGAGGCCGGCAGCAGACACTGGCTGGCTGGCAGCGGCCAACCCGGAAGAAGTAGACGTAGAAGCGGGTCGGGCCTTCCGGTCGCGGCGCCGCCTGACGCCTATTACGCGTAACGCCAGCCGTCGATCTCCACCAGCAGCTCGCTGCGGCAGATGTCGCCGTGCAGCAGCAGCGCCGGCACACCCGGCAGGCGCTGCCGGAAGAAATCGCGCACTGCGCGGGCATCGGCAGGGTGGCGCACATAGGCCTTGAGCGGCGAGTGCGTGTCGAAGCCAGCCGGCATGCCGGCGCTGGAGAGCAGCGCTTCGAGATTCGCCAGTGTTTCTTCCAGCTGCGCCTGCAGGTCGTCGTGATGCGCCGAGGCGTGGCCGATCACCGCCGCGGTGCCGGATATGGCCAGTGCGTCGGTGCCGGGCAGGCGCATCGCCCGCGCGAAACTCGGCGGTGTGGGCCCGTACTGTCGCGGGTAGCGCCATGCGCTTACCTGGCGTGGATTCTCCACGCGCAGACCCGGTTGCGTGCTGGCCAATAGGTAGACCTGCAGCAGCGGTCGGCGATCGAGATGTCCGATCGCGGTGGCGGCGGGAAAGCCTTCGCCGAAGGCGTTCCCCATGCCGCGCGCACGGCCGTTGCAGAAGCGCTTGTAGCGCTCGGCGTCGCCCTCGCCATCGTTGATCGCGGTGAGGTAGTTCCACACCCGCAGCACATGCTGCTCGGGCTGCTCGGCGACGAAGCTGGCCAGCGCGCGATAGGCGTGTTCGGCGGTGGATTCCACGTCGCCGTGTTCGGTCTCGTCGAGGCTGATCGAGGCGAACAGCCAGCCGCCGCCGCGCGACCAGCGAATGGCCCCGGTGCACCCGGCCACTACCTCGCCCTCGACCGTCCAACACTCCAGTGGTGCGGGCGCGTCGAACGGCTCCAGGGCGAGCGCGAGCCAGCGCGGATCGTCCGCCTCGGCCCGGCCGGCGCCAAACCCGATCACCGCCAGCATGCCCGGCTCGGCCAGCGCTGCGCCGGCCTCCGTGTTGCGATACGACACCTGCGGCGCGCGGCAATGGGCTGTCTGCGCCGCCACCATTTCACATCCCTGAACCATGCGATCTACCGAGAACGACAAGGGCACCATGGTACACTCCACGCCCACTGCCACCGGGGGGAGGCAATGATTTTGGGGTACGGAAACGAGCATGGCAGAGCAGACCGCTGCACAACACGAACTGGCCACCCTGGTCATCGAGAGCCTCAACCTGGAGGCCGTCACCCCCGAACAGATCGATCCGGATGCTCCGCTCTTCGGCGGCGAGCTGGGGCTCGATTCTATCGACGCGCTGGAGATCTCGCTGGCCGTGTCCAAGCGCTACGGGTTCCAGCTGCGCTCGGACAATCCGGACAACCGCCGCATTTTCTCCAGCCTGCGCGCGCTGTCGGACCACATCGAGCAGCATCGCGCGGGCTGAGTCCGCGCCGGCCGCCGCGGCATCAGGCCGGTCCGGCCCGCAGTGCTCACCGCCAGGACGGTCTGCGTGCATGAGTGATGGTGTGATGCCAGTGCGATACCTGCCGCTGCGGCGCGTCACCCTCGCGCTGCTGCCGCTGTATCCGGTGTTGGCGATCGGTGGCGCGGTGACCCACCGCCCGGCGCTCGCGCTGGCTGCCTTGCTGCTGCTGGTCACGTTGTGGATGCTGCCGCGCCTGCTCGCTGGCGCCGCGCGCGCATGGCTCGGCTGGGGTGCGGCGATACTGGTGATGCTCGGCATGGCCTCGATCGGCTTGGCCGGTGGCCTGCTCGATGCCGTTCCCCTGATCATTCTTGCCGGGCTGGCGCTGTGGTTCGGCAGCACGCTGCGCGCCGGGCGCGAGCCGCGTGTGGCGCGCTTCATCCGCGTGCTCGAGGGCGAGGCGCAACTGGCGCAGCCCGGCGTCGCCCGCTATGCGCGCGGCGTCACCTTGTTCTGGACCGTTCTGCTTGCGCTGCAGGCGCTGGTTCTGGCCGGCCTGCTCGCCCATGAGCTCCTGCTGGTCGGCCCGCTGCCGTCCTGGGCGCTGATCTACCAGCACGTGGGCGGTTACCTCCTGATCCCGCTGGCGTTCGGCATGGAGTACGCATTCCGTCGCTGGTACCTGCGCCACGTCCACCAGACCGGGCTGCGCGCCCAGGCCCTGCAGATGATGCAGCGCTGGCCACAACTGCTGCACGACACGGACCGTCATCCATGAGCGTCGCCTACCAGACCACCTTCTCGATTCCGCCGACGCACCCCGCCCTGCGGGGACATTTCCCCGGCTATCCGCTGGTGCCGGGCGTGGTGCTGCTGGAGCAGGTTGCGCTTGCGCTGCGGGCATGGCGCGATCAGCGCCTGCAGCGCGTGGGCGAAGCCAAGTTCGTCGCGCCGCTGCTTCCCGGCGAGCTGGCCGAGCTGACCCTCAGCGACGCCGGTGCCCGTGCCCGTTTCGAAATTCGCCGCGGTGACGAGCTGCTGGCTCGGGGCCTGGTGGAAGGGGTCGGAGCATGAGCGGGCATTGGCAGAGTCGGCCCGAGGGCGGTGGACGCTTCGCGCTGTGGTTGATCCGCTCGATCGCGTTGTTGTGCGGCCGCCGCTGCGCGCGTGCGTTCCTGTATCCGATCACCGCCTATTTCTACCTGCGCCGCGCACCCGAGCGGCGGGCCTCGCATCAATACCTCAGCCGTGTGCTGGGACGGCCGGCGACCCGGCGCGAGGTGTTCCGCCACCTGCACTGCTTCGCGGCGATCACGATGGATCGCGTCTACCTGCTCGCGTATGGCGATCGTGCGTTCGAGATCGAGACGCAGGGGCTGGACCTGCTCGATGCACAGATCGGCAACGGCCGCGGCGTGCTGCTGCTGGGTTCGCACCACGGCAGTTTCGAGGCGCTGCGGGCGATCGGCGCGCGCCGACCCGACGTACCGCTGCGCGTGGTGCTGGACAAGCAGAAGACCCCGGCGATGACCGAGCTGCTCGAGGCGCTCGCTCCGGAGGTGGGCGCCAGCGTGATCGACGCCTCTCAGGACGGCACCTCGATCACCCTGGCGCTGGCTGAAGCCTGTCAGCGCGGCGCAATGGTCGCCCTTCTGGCTGATCGAGGCCGCGACCACGAGGCCCTGCGTCACGCGCCGTTCCTTGGCCGACCGGCGCCCTTTCCGGTGGGGCCATGGCTGCTTGCGCACGCGCTGCAGGTGCCGGTAATGCTCTGCTTCGGCCTGTACCTGGGCGGCAAGCGGTACCGACTGGTGTTCGAACCGGTGGCCGAACGGGTCCTGATTCCGCGCAACCAGCGCGGGCCGGCGCTGGACGCGCTCATCGCCCATTACGCCGCGCGGCTCGACCATTACGCCCGTCTCGCTCCCTACAACTGGTTCAATTTCTATGATTTCTGGCAGCAAGATCTGCGCGCTCCTGCTGAGCCTGAGCCTGCCGTCGTGGGCCAGCGCGTCAGCGCTTGACGCGCAGGCTCTGATCGCCTCGCTCGGCCGCCCCGCGCCCGCCCGCACGGCGTTCGCCGAGGCGCGCTTCATGAAGGTGCTCGACCGCCCGCTGGTGGTCTCCGGCGAGCTGGCTTGGCTGGGCGGGGACCGCCTGCAGCGCACCGTCACCGCGCCGCGCGCCGAGCGCTTCACGATTGCCGCGGGCGAAGTCACGCAGGAACGCGAGGGCCGCTCGCCGCGACATTTTTCGCTCAAGCACGCGCCGCAACTGCAGGGCCTGCTCGACAGCTTTGTCGCCTTGCTCAGTGGCGATCGGGGCCGCCTCGCCGAGGCGTTCCAGATCGAGCGCAGCGGTGATGACGCCGCCCGCTGGGCGCTCACCCTGACACCGCGCGATGCGCGCGTGGCGAACAAGGTGGCCAGCATCCGCATCGATGGCCAAGCGAACGAACCTCGCTGCATGGTGATGCAGGAGGCCGATGGCGACGTGGCGATCGACCTGCTCGGTCCGCTGGCTGCGAAGATGCCCGCTGCGCCCACCCGCGACGCGCTCGTGGCGTTGTGCCAGCAGCCGGCGTTTTGAGCGGCGTGCGTCCGGGCGCGCGGCTCGCGCTGCTGGCATGCTGGCTGCTCGCGCTAGGCGGCCTGGGTGCGCTGGTGGCGTGGCGGCTGCAGGTGAGTACCGACCTGCGCAGCTTCATGCCGGCACCGACCACGCCCGACCAGCGCCTGCTGATGGAACAGGTGGGCGACGGCCCGGGCTCGCGGCTGCTGCTGCTGGCGATCGAGGCGCGTTGCAAGGCGCCGGCTGCCTGCGTCAAGTCGGCGCAGCGCGATGCCACGCTGGCCGCGCTCAGCCAGGGGCTTGCCGCTGCGCTGAAGCAGGACCCGCGCTACAGCCAGGTGCTCAACGGCAGCTTCGATCTCGGTGCGCTCGATCCGGCGCTGCTGCCGTATCGCTACCTGCTCTCGCCCACGCTGGACTCCCAGCCGCTGGATGAGGCCTATCTCGCCGATCAGCTCGAGCAGCGGCTGGACGACCTGTCCTCGCCGGCCGCGGTGCTGCTGAAGGACCTGCTGCCGCGCGATCCCACCTTGGAAGTGCTCAAGCTGGCGCAGCGCTGGTCGCCGCCCAAATCTCCGGAGACACGCGAAAGCGTGTGGTTCTCGCCCCAGAACGAGGCGTTGCTGCTGGTGCAGACGCGGGCGGCGGGCTTCGATCCGGACGCGCAGCAGCAGGCCATCGACGGCATCCGCGCCGCCTTTGCGCGGCTGCCGCAGCACGAGGCGGCCACCCTCACGCTGAGCGGTCCGGGTTACTTCAGCGTGGTGGTGAATGCGCAGACCCGCGCGCAGGCGGATTGGATCGGGCGCATCTCCACCGTCGGCTTCATCGCCCTGCTGCTGCTGGCGTATCGCAGCGTGCGCTCGCTGCTGCTGGGCGCGTTGCCGGTGGCCAGCGCCGCGCTGGCCGGCATGGCTGCGCTGGTGCTGGTGTACCCGCAGGTGCACGGCATCACGCTGGCGTTCGGCTTCACCCTGCTGGGCGTGGCGCAGGAATACCCGATCCGCCTGCTCAGCCATCGCCGCGCCGGCGAGGATGCGCTCGCCAGCGCGCGTCAGCTGTGGCCGCTGCTGCTCACCGCGATCGCCTCGGCCTGCATCGCCTATCTCGCGTTCTACGCCTCGGGCGTGAATGGACTGAAGCAACTGGCGGTATTCACCATCACCGGCCTGCTGGTGGCCGGCTTCAGCACGCGCTACCTGCTGCCGCACCTGCTGCCCGTGCAGGTGCGCGACGTGGCCGGCATGCCGTGGCTGGTGAAGGCGCGCCACCTGGTCGACCGCCTGCCGCGTCCGCGCTGGGTACCCGTGCTCGTCGCTGCCGCCACCGTGCTGATGCTGGCCTTTGCGCCCGGCCCGTTCTGGCAGAACAACCTCGCCGCGCTCACGCCGCTGCCCACCGACCTGCTGCTGCGCGACGCCCGTCTGCGCGAGGCGCTGGGGGCGCCCGACGTGCGCTACCTGTTGCTGATCCAGGCGTCGACCGAGCAGGGTGTGCTCGAAGCATCCGAGCATCTGGAGCCAGCGATCGGCGCACTGGTCGCCCGCCACGCGGTGGATGCGATCGAGCTGCCGTCGAAATACCTGCCCAGCGAGGCAACCCAGCGCGCGCGCCAGGCGCGCTTGCCCGATCGCGCCACGCTGCAGGCGTCCCTGAGCAAGGCGCTGGATGGCCTGCCGTTCCTCCAGGACCTGTTCGCGCCGTTCGTGGCCGACGTGGAGACCGCTCGCAGCGCGCCGCTGCTCACGCCGGAACGCTATGCGCAAAGCCCGCTGGGCCAGCGCCTGGCCGCCATGCTTATGCACCGCGGCGACCACTGGCTGGGCCTGGGCACTGTGAGCGGCGTACATGACGTGGCCGCCATCGAGGCGATGGCCACCGCGCAGGGCGGCGGCGTGCGCCTGCTGGACATGAAGGGCGCCGCCGAATCACTCGTGGCCGCCTATCGCGTGCGCATCCTGCAGGCGCTGGGTGTAGCCACGCTGTTGCTGGTGCTCACCATCACCCTCTCGCTGCGCAGCGTGCGGCGTGCCTGGCACGTGCTGGCGCCGATGACGCTGGCCACCTTCCTGGTGCTGGCGGTGGAGCGCATGGCCGGCATCGAGATCTCGCTGTTCCACCTGATCGCGCTGATCCTCGCCGGCGGGCTGGGACTGCACTACGCACTGTTCTTCGAGCGCGAAACGGGCGACCCCGCCGAGCAACGCCGCACCTTGCACGCCACGCTGGTGTGCGTGGCCTCCGCGCTGCTGGTGTTCGGCATGCTCGCGTGGGCGAGTATCCCGGTGCTGCGCGCGATCGGGCTCACGGTGAGCCTGGGCGTGGCCTTCCATTTCTGCCTCTCGATCCTGATGGCGCCACATGCTCGACCAGACTGAGTTCGCCCCGTTGATTCCCCACGCCGGCCGCATGTGCCTGCTCGACGGCGTGGCCGCCTGGGATGCCACCACCATCCACGCGGTCAGCGACAGCCACGCGCTCGCCGACCATCCGCTGCGCGGCGCCGACGGCCACCTGCATGCCGTGCACCTGGCCGAATACGGCGCGCAGGCGATGGCCCTGCATGGCGCATTACGCGATCATGCGCAGGGCATCACGGCCGTGAAGCCAGGGCGGCTGGTCAGCCTGCGCGATGTGCAACTGGCGGTCGAACACGTGGACGCGGACGGCGGCCGTCTGGACGTCCATGCCGAGTGCCTGTTCGCCGATGACGCCGGCGCCCAGTACGCCTTTCGCGTCGAGCAGGGCGGGCGCCTGCTGGCTAGCGGGCGCGCCGCCGTGATCCATCCCCGGGAGCCAAGCCATGACTGATGCCAAGCCTCTCCGCCGCGCGCTCGTCACCGGCGGCAGCGGCGACCTCGGCGGTGCGATCTGCCGTGCGCTGGCCGATGCCGGCTATCACGTGATCGTGCACGCCAACCGCGGCCTTGAGCGTGCCGAGGCGGTGGCTGTCGCGATCCGCGACGCGGGCGGCCAGGCTCAGGCGGTAGCGTTCGACGTAGCCGACGCGGCCGCCACCCGTGCTGCGCTGGAGGCGCTGCTCGCCGAGGGCGCGATCCACGCCGTGGTCAACAACGCCGGCGTGCATGAGGACATGCCCATGGTCGGCATGACCGACGACGCTTGGCACCGCGTGATCGACGTCTCGCTGCACGGCTTCTTCCACGTCACTCAGCCGCTGTTGCTGCCGATGGCGCGCGCGCGTTTTGGTCGCGTAGTGTCGATCAGCTCGGTGGCGGCGGTGATCGGCAACCGCGGGCAGACCAACTACGCGGCGGCCAAGGCCGCGCTGCACGGCGCCAGCAAATCGCTGGCGCGCGAGATGGCCTCGCGCGGCATCACCGCCAACGTGGTGGCGCCGGGCATCATCGCGGGCAAGATGATCGGCGAGGATTTTCCGCCCGAGCGTATCCGCGAGATGGTGCCCGCGCAGCGCGCAGGCAAGCCGGAGGAAGTGGCCGCGCTGGTCGCCTTCCTGTGTTCGGACGCCGCCGGCTACATCAACGGGCAGGTGATCGGCGTGAACGGCGGCATGGGCTGAGAGATCGCGACAAACAGAAAGAGCGCCGCGTCGCCGCGGCGCCCTCAAATCATCGCACTATCGGTCAGTTGACGCCGAAGTCGTAAGCGCGCGCGGCCGCTGCGTTTTGCGCGAAGTAAGCCCAGAAGCCATAGCCCGCTGGCATCTCCGACATGGCCAGGAAGGCGTATTCCTCACCGGCCTGCAGCGGTGCCTTGGGCTCCAGGCTGTACTCGCCGTTGCCCAAGTCCTTCGAGGTCAGCTGAACTTCGCGATCGGTGGTGCTGCCACTGAAGACCACGTAGCGAGCCTCGCGGTCCTTCTTTTCGCCCAGATGGATCAGGCGAACGGTGAGCGGGTCCATGCTGGTAATGAACCGCGGCGTGCTGCCCGTGTGCTGCGAAGCGTGGCGACCGTCGATGAACATGAAGGTCTCCGGACCGCCGACATGGAACGGGATCCATGCCTTGCGGTAGGACAGCTCGGCGGTTACCCGCACCGGAGAAATAGCGGTACGTTGTCCGCTCGCATCGATGATCTCGAAGCTGCCGTTATGGCTGGTCGCCACGCCGGAGGTCGGGGCCGCGCTCGTGTTCGTCGCCGTGGCGGCGATCATCTTGCTGATCAGCGAGGAAGGAACGCCGGCCTTCTTGAGCTTTGCCAGCGCCTGCGGGCTGGTGTCGAAGTGATTGGGCGAAGCCTCGATCTTGGCACCGATGATCTCTGAGCCAAGCCCGAGTTTGACCATGTCGACCACTGCTTGATTGTCCAATGCAGTAGCCGCGAAGGCCGGAGTGGCCAGGCCCAGAAGCAGTGCGGCGAGCAGTCCTTTCATAAGAACAAACCTCCATGTCAGTTGAATGCGCAGTATGCCATGGGAGCCCCCTTATAGCGCCCCCTGTCCACTCTCAAATGGCTCGCGTCATGCATGGTCCTTCGCCGTATCCCTTCTTGCCGGTGACGGCAGCGACGTCGGCGAACAGCATCATCCGCCCGGGTGCATCCAGCACGTCGATCATCGGGTAGCTCAGCGCGCTCCCGCCATCTGTCGCTCCACGCTCGACGATGGTGGCGGCGAGGCTTTGCAGAAGAGCTATGTTTTCGCGCAGACGCTGGCGTACGCCAGCGTCGTCGAGCGCGCCGTGCAGTGTGGCGTTCATCGCGGCGAACCAGGCCAGCTCGCCCTGGTCGAGCATGGCGCGCGGGTTGCGCGCCTGCGACTGCGCATGCCACTGGCCGAAGAACGCTTGCATGCGTTCGTTGAGCGTACGCGCGGTTTCCAGTTCCTCCGCCAGCTCGGCGAACAGTGCCGCGTCAGTCAACCGCTGCTGGAACACCAGCTGGCACAGCACGCCCCAGTAGTAGGCGTAGTCCCAGATCACCTTGATCGGCATGACCTCGGCGTTGCCCAGCAACGGGTACTGGTGGCGGTAGAGCGCCAGCGTGCTCTCGTAGAACGAGCCGAACAGCCTCTCGTACAGCCGCGCGTAAGGCGCCACCGGCTCGCCCGCGCGATCGTGGCGGATCAGCTCGGTGATGTAGGTGTTGGTGATCGCGATGAAGTCGGTGCCGGGCGAGTAGAACGGGTCGAGGAATGCACCGGCCTCGCCGGTGAGCGCCCAGCGGTCGGCGCTGAACATGCGCGCGCAGCCGTAGGAGTAGTCGCGGAAGAAGGCAAAATCGAGCAGCTTGTCCTGGCGCTGGGCCACCTCGCGCGCCAGCGCGGGCTGGTGGGCGGCCAGCCACGCCTGCGCGCGTTCGAAGGTGTTCATCGACTCGATCGGGTGCATCGCCGCATCCGCCACGATGCCCACCGAATGCGCTCCCGAGGCCAGCGGAATCAGCCAGGTCCAGTAGCCGGGGCCGCACAGATGATTGGTGGAGCGCCAGCGCTCGGGCGGCGTGCAGCGATCCTGCCATTCGGCGTCGTTGCACCAGTCGTCGACGGCGAGACGGTCGTCCAGCCGGAACCACACGGCGTTGGCGTGGTGGCCGTTGTCGCGGGTGAGCTCGAGCTTGCGCCGGATCATGCCGGCGCGGCCGGACGCATCGAGCAGCCAGCGCGCGGTGAGCGTACGTTCGCCGCCACCGTCATCGGCAACACGCACCTGATGCGCATCGCCCTGCTTGCCGAGGGTGAAGCCGGTCACCCGCGCGCCGTCGCGAAAATCGATGCCGCGGCGCCGCGCCTCGTCACCCAGAAAATTCTCGAAGATGCCGCGATCGATCTGGTAGCTGGGCGTGGGCAGCACCTTGCGCACGCCCAGCTCGGTGACATCCTCAAGGTCGCTGCGACCGTCGCTGAAGAAGAAGCGGAAGCCGAACTTGCGGATGTGCGCGCTTTCCAGATGCTCGCGCAGGCCCAGAGTGTGAGCGAGGTAGTGCGCACCGATCTCCACGGTGGACTCACCGACCTTGTGCGCGGCTTCCGGCAGCGGATGTGCGCGGCGCTCCAGCACCACGATGTCCAGCTCGGGGAAGGCATCGCGCAGCTGCAGCGCCAGGCACAGTCCGGCCAGCCCGCCGCCGAGGATCACCGCATCATGCGTCGTCTCGCCCATGTCCATCCCGTCCCGGAGTCCGTCCCGATTGTGCACGCATGCGCGCGCCGCTGCAGCCGGGGCGGTGTGAAGGCGGACGCGCCGGACTAGACGTCGTGCAGCACGGTGGGGGCGCGGCGCGAGCGGCGGTAGCTGGCGATGATGGCGCCGTAATGGATCACCCGGCCGATGGTGTAGGTGGTGATGCGGGTGACGTCGCGCACGGGCTTGAAGTGGCTGAGCCGGAACGTGCCGTGGTAACGCGAGGCGATCGGCACCGAGACCATGCCCAGCCCCTTCTCGCGCGCGGCGGCGATCAGGATCGCCGCCTCGAACACGAAGTTTTCCGCCGGCAGGTCGACCAGCTCGAGCGCCTCGCGCGGATACCAGCGCTGGCCGCTCTGGGTGTCGGCCACCGGCTGCGCGCAGGCCCAGGAGATGCCCCAGTCGGCCACGCCATTGGCGCGGCGGCGGCCCTTGGGTTGCTGCTCGCGATCGAGCAGGCGCGCGCCGATCACGATGTGGCGCGGGTAGCGCCGCGCCGCGGCGAGCAGGCGCGGGATGTCGCTGGCCAGGTGCTGGCCGTCGCCGTCCATCGTCAGCACTGCCTTGTAGCCCTGCCGCAGCGCCTCGCGAAAGCCGCTGCGCAGCGCCTCGCCCTTGCCGCGCCGCGTAGCGTGGCGGATCAGCGTGACCGGCAGCTGCGCCACCAGGTCGGGCGTGCGGTCATCCGAGCCGTCGTCGATCACGATCACCGGCGCCTCGAGCGCCAGCACCGCGCCCACTACCGTCTCGATCGCTGCCTCCTCGTTGAGGCAGGGAATCAGCACGCACCATCGGGGCAGATCGTTCAACCGGGATACTCCATGTCCAGATGCAACTCCATCGAAGGCGAGGCCGCGACGCGCGCGTGCGCCTCGCGTCGCAGCAGGGGTACAAGCAGGTCGAGCGCACGCGCGGCGGGATTGCCGGCACGCCAGGTCGCCAGTGGCTCGGGCAGCGGCGTTGTGGCCGATTCGCCTGCGGGCGACAACTGTAGCGAGAGTGTGGCCAGTGCCGTGTCGACCGCGGCTGGCGCGAGCACCATCGCCGCGCCGAACGATTGCGTGCAGCCGGTGACCTCTGCAAGCGGACCGCTGCCGGCAACGTCACTGCATACCAGAAGTATCGGCCGTCGGTCGGCGAGCACCAGGCTGACCGCCTCCAGCAGTCCAGCGCCGAAGGAATGCGTGTGCGCGCATACGGCGGTGGAAGCGGCGTGGCAGCCGGTCGCGATGGTCCAGTAGCCGACCGGCGCGTTGTGCACCGAATTGTGGAACCTGGTCGGCGACAGCTCGGTGGGCGTGCTCGCCAGCGTGGCGCACATGTAATCGGTGATCGCCTGGTCGCCGTGGCTGGAGGTGAACACGCAGGCCAGTTCGCTCGCGGCGCGGCCGCTCATGGCCACCGCCTGGTCGGCGACTTCGGCGGCCAGCAGCACGCTTTCCGGCGCGCGGCGGCGCTCGTTCGGCGGCAGCGTGGTCGCGCCCGGGCGTGCCGGCGGTGCGCTCACTGCCTCGCCGGCAAGCAGCGCACGCAGCGCGTCCATGTTGCCCAACTGCGGCGTCCACACGCCCAGGCCCTGTACCGCGATGCGTAGGACACTCATGCGGCCCTCTCCGCGCGGGCGAAGGCGAGGCAGGCGTTGTTGCCGCCGAAGCCGAAGGAATTGCTCAGCGCGATGCGCAGCGGCCGGTGCTCGTTGTGCCAGGCGAACTGCGGGCCGCAGCCGGGATCCGGATGGCCGCCACCGAGGTTCCCTGGCACCAGGCCTTCGCGCAGCGCGAGCAGGGTGATCGCCGCTTCGACGATGCCAGCGGCGCCCAGCGTGTGCCCGGTGAAACCCTTGGTGGAGCTGGCACGCGTATGGGGGGCGAAGCTGCGGCTGACCAAGGCGGCTTCCACCTCGTCGTTCTTCTGGCTCGCCGTGCCGTGCAGATTGATGTAGTCCACCAGGCCGGCGGTAATGCCGGCGCGAGCCAACGCATCGCGCAGGGCGAGCTCCGCGCCCAACCCTTCCGGATGCGGCGTGGACATGTGGTGCGCGTCGGTGGACTCGCCATAGCCGATCAGGCGCGGTGCATCGGGGGCGGCGTCGACGCGCTCCAGCAGCGCGAAGCCCGCGGCCTCGCCGATCGAGATGCCGCGGCGGTCCGCGTCGAACGGCGTGCAGGGGTCGGGCGACACCAGCCCCAGCGCGTTGAAGCCGAACAGCACGCTGTCACACAGCGTGTCCACCCCGCCGACCACGGCCGCATCGACCAGGCCGAGCCGGATCAACCGCTCGGCGTTGGCAAACACCTTGGCGCTGGACGAGCACGCGGTGGACACGGTCAGGCACGGGCCTTCCAGCCCCAGCGCGGCCGCCACGAACGCGCACAGCGAGTGCGGCGCGTGGATCGCCGGGCGCAGCAGGTCGTCGGGCAGGCCGCCGTCGGCATCGAGCCGGCGATAGCCTTCCTCGGTGGCGCCGATGCTGGCGGTGGAGGTGCCCAGCATCAGCGCGATGCGACCGGCGCCGTAGCGAGTACGCGCCGCCGCCACGCGGTCGAGGAAGCCGTCCTGGTTCAGGCCCAGCCAGGCCAGCCGGTTGTTGCGGCATTCCCACGCCATCAGCGATGCGGGCAGCGGCGCGTCCTCCACGCCGTCCACCTGGCCGATCCAGCACGGCAGCGGTGCGCTGGAGAACGCGTTGGAGCGCAAGCCACCGCGTTCCGCCAGCAGGGCATCGAGATGTGCATGCAGGCCGTGACCGAGGGCGGAGGTGGCGGTGTAGGCGCTGACAGCGAGAGGGACGATCGGATCGGGCATCGGGAAAGCCTAGCCGCGCCATCCGGACTTGCCTAGGGACAATGGAACGCTGCGGTCAGCCCGCGGTAGCGAACTGCGGCATGATCGCGCACGGATTGCCCGGCTACTCCGCGGTGCCCACACTGTTTCCGTTAGCCACCCTGGATCACCGCGCTTGCCTGCCACCGCCACGCCTTCCCGCCTGCAGCGTTACCTGGCCGACCTGGATGTCTGGCATGCGGCTCTGATAAGCATGCTCGCGCTGCTGCTCAGCGGCGGCCTGGTATTCGCGGGGTATCTCGCGCACGTGCTGCGCATGGCCTGGCGCAGCCCGCTGCGCCCGCCCGCGCCGATGGTGGTGCTGGTGTTCGGTCGGCGGCTCGAACGCGATGAGCCCGAGGCCGATTACCGCCATCGGCTCGGTCGCGCGCTGGCGCTGGCACGCGAGGCGCTGGCCGAGCAGTTGCTGCTGCTCGGCGGGATGAGCGGCAGCTCGGTCAGCGAGGCGGCGGCCGGGCATCGCTGGCTGCTGCGCGAGGGATTGCCGCAAGAGGTGGCGGTGCAGCTGGAGCACGAGTCCACCGATTCGCTGGAAAACCTGCGCCAGGCGCGTGGCCTGCTGCGCGGCGCCGATGCCAGTGCGCCACTGCCGCCGGTGGCGCTGGTGACCAGTCGCTATCACCTGGCGCGCTGCCAGCTGCTGGCGCGGCGGCTAGGATTCGCCTGCGTGCCGATCGCCGCCGAACCACGGCTGCAACTCACCCCGCGCGCGCTGCGCCTACTGCTGCTGGAGTCGGCGTACCTGATGTGGATCGACCTGGGCGTGCGCTGGGCCACGCTGATCGGTCACACCCGGATGGCCTCGCGCATCGGCTGAAGGCCACCGCTGCGCTTGTGCCGCATCCTGGGCCGGGGCAGACTCCGCGCGCCGCATTCCGCCGGCGCTTTGACAGGGGAAGTCTCGTGTTCCGATCCCGTTACCTGCTCGTTCTGCTGCTTCCGTTGCTGCTGTTGACCATGGCGTTCCGCCAGTCGCCGCTGGTCGATCCGCCACCGATCAGCGTTCCCTCGGGCCTCAACGCCGTGCAGGTGGGCAAGGCGGTGAAGGCGGCCCTGACCGGCCGTGGCTGGACGGTGACCGGTCAGCAGGACGGCAGCGTCAGCGCCAGCCTCAGTCGCGACGAATGGGTCGCCAAGATCCGCGTGGATTACAGCGTGGAGAAGGTGCAGATCCGCTATGTCGACAGCACCAACCTCAAGTACGAGGTCAAGCGCGACGGCACCCGCCTGATCCACAGCAACTACATGGGCTGGATGAAATTCCTGTCAGGCTATATCGGCCGCAATCTCGAGTTTATCTCCGCCACCGCAATTTGTTGCCGGCGCCCCGCGCCGACGCACCGCAGCGTCGGCGCGGGGGTGCTTGCTAAGCTTGGCGGCCCTTTTCCGCAGCCGATCACCGATGAGCCAGCAAGCCGACCAGGCCGAATCCTTCCTGCGCGAACTGCAGGACCGCATCTGCAGCGCCGTCGAGCAAGCCGATGGCGGCGCGCGTTTCGTCGAGGACGCGTGGACGCGCGAGGCCGGCGGCGGTGGCCGCACCCGGGTGCTGCGCGAGGGCGCGGTGTTCGAACAGGCCGGGGTGAATTTCTCCCGCGTCTCGGGCCACACGCTGCCACCGAGCGCCACCGCACACCGGCCGGAGCTGGCTGGCGGCAGCTTCGTCGCTACCGGCGTGTCGCTGGTGCTGCATCCGCGCAACCCGCACGTGCCGACCACCCACGCCAACGTGCGCTACTTCGAGGCGAGCAAGGAGGGCGTGGAGCCGGTGTGGTGGTTCGGCGGCGGCTTCGACCTCACCCCGTTCTATCCGGTGGACGAGGACGTGGTGCATTGGCATCGCGTGGCGCACGATCTCTGCGCGCCGTTCGGTGACGACATCTACACCCGCTACAAGCGCTGGTGTGACGAGTATTTCTACCTGAAGCACCGTGGCGAGACGCGCGGTGTGGGTGGCCTGTTCTACGACGATCTCAACGAGGGCGGCTTTGAGCGCTGCTTCGCACTGACGCAGGCGGTGGGGCAGGGCTTCCTCGATGCCTACCTGCCGATCGTCGAGCGCCGTCGGGACACGCCTTACGGCGAGCGCGAGCGCGAGTTCCAGCTTTACCGGCGCGGCCGCTACGTGGAGTTCAACCTGGTGTGGGATCGCGGCACGCTGTTCGGGCTGCAGTCGGGTGGGCGCACCGAGTCGATCCTGATGAGCCTGCCGCCGCGCGTGCGTTTCGAATACGGCTATACGCCCGAGCCTGGCAGCGCCGAGGCGCGCCTGGCCGAGTATCTGGTGCCGCGCGACTGGCTGTAGGAGCGCACCCTGTGCACGACGCTCTTGGTCACGTGACCGAGAGCCTTCGCGTACAGGGCGCGCTCCTAAGGGTGGCTACGGGGTGTCGCCGTGGAACGTGATCGGCGTGGCGCCCTTCACCGGACCGATCTGCGCGCTGTCGCTGACCTCGAGCACCACTTCGCGACGAAACTCCAGCGTGCCCTGCACCACAGCGTGCGGCCCGATCACCACGTGCGGCGGCCGCTGCTGACCCCAGTGGAACCAGCCGCCGGGCTTGTCCACCAGGATGCCGCCCTCGACCCGCGAGTTGGCGCCGACGGTGATGTCTCCGCCCACCGTGCCCAGTCCGCCGGCCACGTGCGCGGCGTCGAGCGTGATCGCCCCGTTGACGTTGGAGGCGCGACCGCCGATCTCGGCGCCCCGGTCGAGCCGGATGCCGCCGTTCACGGCCTCCACCTTGCCGCTGACGCGGGCGCCCTCGCCCAGCGACACGGCGCCGTTCACCGTGCCGATCTCGCGGGCCTGCGCCTTGTCGCCCAGTTCCACCGCGCCGTTGACCGTGCTCGCCTTGCGTACGCTGGCGCCGTCTTCCACATGCACCGCGCCGTTGACGGTGCTGGCATCGCCCACCTGCTGGCCGGCTTCGACATGGACCGAGCCGTTGACCTTGTCGATGTCGTCCTGCGCGGCGGCGGCCAATGGGTGGATGGCGAGGATCAGAGCGAAAGCGAGCACGGTGCGGCGCATGGGAATCTCCTTGGCATGGCGTGGCGGCGGACGCATCGGCGGCCGGCCGCGAGGGACACAACGCCACCATAGATGCGGCCGGGACGGCGACGGTTTACGTGACCTCCGGCACGGTGCGATTTGACGCCCGGCCCGGCGCCATTCACCATTTTCGCTTTCCTCCTGCGCTGCCATCCCATGCACAAGCTCGTCCTGATCCGCCACGGCCAGTCCCAGTGGAACCTCGACAACCGCTTCAGCGGTTGGGCCGACATCGACCTCACCGTGCAGGGCATCGCCGAGGCAAAGGAGGCTGGCGCGGCGCTGAAGCAGGCTGGCTACCAGTTCGACGTGGCGCACACCTCGGTGCTCAAGCGCTGCGTGCGCACGCTGTGGGGCGTGCAGGAAGCGCTGGATCAGATGTGGATCCCGGTGCTCACCGACTGGCGCCTCAACGAGCGCCACTACGGCGCACTGACCGGCCTCAACAAGGCCGAGACCGCTGCCAGGTACGGCGAGGATCAGGTGAAGATCTGGCGTCGCAGTTACGACACGCCGCCGCCGCCGCTGGAGCGCAGCGCCAACGAGGCGTTGCACGATCCGCGCTATGCAGGCCTGGACCCGGCACAGATTCCGGACACCGAATGCCTCAAGGACACCGTCGCCCGCGTGCTGCCGTACTGGCACGAGGTGCTGGCGCCGGCCATTCGCAGCGGCCAGCGCGTGCTGGTGGTGGCGCACGGCAACTCGATGCGCGCGCTGGTGAAGTACCTGGACGGCATTTCCGACGAGGACATCGTCGAGCTCAACATCCCCAACGGCATTCCGCTGGTCTACGAGTTCGACGCAGAGCTCAAGCCGATCCGCCGCGAGTACCTGGGCGATGCCGAGGCGATCGCCGCCAAGATGGCCGCGGTGGCCAACCAGGGCAAGGCGAAGTGACATTTCGGCGGGCCGGGTGACAGCCGTCACCTGCGATGCCTGGCAGCCGGCCCTGCACGGTCGCGCCGAGGGGCGTTAGCCTGACGCCTTCAAACGGAGGGGATTCCACGTCATGACACCGCACCTCGCTTCACTCGCCGTGATGGTTCCGGTCATGGGGCTGCTGGTCTGGCGCCGCGTGCGCAGCCAGTTCGGGCGTCAGCCGATCCGGCGCGGGCGCATGCTGGTCCGTATCGCGATCTTCGCGCTGCTGGGCGTCTTGATGGCGCTGTTCGGCCTGCGGCACCCGCCGCTGCTCGAAGGCTTGCTCGGTGGTGTGGTGGTGGGCATCGTGCTCGGCATGCTGGGCCTGCGCCTCACCCGCTTCGAACGGCGCACGGACGGCGGCGACGGCTACATCCCCAATCCATGGATCGGCGCCGTGCTCACGGCGTTGCTGGTCGGTCGGCTGGCGTGGCGCTTTGCCGTGGTGATGCCGCAGATGACTGCCGTAGAACCCGGCATCTCAGGGGCTCCTGCACTTGGTTACAGCCCGCTCACCATGCTCGTGTTCGGCCTGCTGGTGGGCTATTACGTGGCCTACTTCAGCGGCCTGCTGGTGCATCACCGCCGCTTCGAGCGGGCGCAGGCCGCGCCGGGTGACGGCGCCTAAAGCGCGTCGTTGTCCAGTTCGCCGGTACGGATGCGGATCACCTGATCCAATGGGCTGACGAAGATCTTGCCGTCGCCGATCTTGCCGGTGCGGGCGGCGTTCTGGATCGCGTCCACCACGCGTTCGAGCTGATCGTCGGCCACCGCCACTTCCAGCTTGATCTTGGGCAGGAAGTCCACCACGTATTCCGCGCCGCGATAGAGCTCGGTGTGCCCCTTCTGCCGGCCAAAGCCCTTCACCTCGGTCACCGTGATGCCCTGCACGCCGGCCTCGGCCAGCGCTTCGCGCACATCGTCCAGTTTGAACGGCTTGATGACCGCCGATACCAGCTTCATGGGGGCTCCTCGTCGTGGACGTCGGCTGATGGCCGACGTGGAACCGGCATTTTGCGCTGTCGCGGCTTCGCTGTCGCCTCGCCCCCCTCGTGTAGGACAATTCCTACAACCCATGGCGGAGCCCACCGATGGCGGTCACAAAGCGCGTTTATCTAAACTTCAGTTCGACGAGTTCGAGGTGCTATCCATGATGGATAGGCAGGATATCGATCAACTTGCCCTGCGACTTGTTTCGTTGGTGCCGCCAGGATTGGCTCAAGCGCATCAGGATTTGCGAACCAACTTTCACGATGTCCTGGCGCACGGATTGCGCCGCCTTGATCTGGTCACCCGCGAAGAGTTCGATGTCCAGACACAGCTTTTGGCGCGTACTCGCGCCAGGGTTGATGAGCTGGAAAAGCGCATCGCCGATCTGGAGACGATGGCCGCTGCTCGCGGTTCCTAAGCTGTAGACCGTCTCCCGGGAGCCGCCCCCGACCTGTCACCTCACCCCGAGAATGGTCGGGGGCGGTTATTTTTGCCCCATTGACCGGAGCTGCTGCATGAGTGCGTTTCTCCGCGGCCGTCTCCCCATCGGCTGCCCGCCCCGTCCATGAGCCTGGCCGTCACGCTCAGCCGCGCTCAGGAAGGGGTGACCGCGCCGCAGGTGATGGTGGAAGTTCACCTGTCCGGCGGCCTGCCCGGCACCAATATCGTCGGCTTGCCCGAGGCGGCCGTGCGCGAGGCGCGCGATCGCGTCCGCGTGGCTATCCAGAACACCGCTTTCAGTTATCCGGACCGCAAGGTCACGGTGAATCTGGCTCCGGCCGAGCTGCCCAAGGACGGCGGCCGATTCGACTTGGCCATTGCGCTGGGCATCCTGGCTGCAGGTGGTCAGGTGCCGCGAGAAAAGCTCGACGACTGCGAATTCCTCGGTGAGCTGGCGCTGTCCGGCGCCATCCGTGGCGTTTCCGGCGTGCTGCCGGCGCTGCTGCGCGCGCGCGCGCGCGGGCGTCGCGTAGTCGTGCCAAGGGCGAACGCAGCGGAGGCTGCCCTGGTGTCGGACGTCGACGTGCTGGTGGCCGACAGCCTCGCTGAAGTCTGCGGCTGGTTGCACAATGCCTCGCCGCTCGCGGCGCCCGGGCGTTGCAGCGAGGGCGAGGCGCGATCGTTCCCGGACATGAGCGACGTACGCGGCCAACTGCAGGCGCGTCGCGCCCTCGAGATTGCCGCCGTCGGCGGCCACCACCTGCTGATGGTCGGGCCGCCGGGCACCGGCAAGACCATGCTGGCCGAGCGCCTGCCGGGCATCCTGCCGCCGCTGAGCGAGGCCGAGGCGCTGGAAACCTGCGCGGTGCTCTCGGTGACCGGGCAGCCGGTCGATCCGGCGCAGTGGCGCCATCGGCCGTTCCGTGCCCCGCACCACACCGCCTCCGCGGTGGCCCTGGTTGGCGGCGGCTCCTATCCGCGACCGGGGGAAATCTCGCTGGCGCACAATGGCGTGTTGTTCCTCGACGAGCTGCCCGAATTCAGCCGCCACGTGCTCGACGTGCTGCGTGAACCGTTGGAATCGGGACAGATCATGATCTCCCGCGCCGCGCGACAGTCCAGTTTCCCGGCCCAGTTCCAGCTGGTGGCGGCGATGAATCCCTGCCCCTGCGGCTATGCCGGCGACCCCCGCCAGCGTTGCCAATGCACGCCGGACCAGATGCAGCGCTACCGCGCGCGCATCTCCGGGCCACTGCTCGACCGTATCGACCTCAGCGCGGAAGTGCCGCGCGTGCCGCTGGCCGAGCTGGGCGCGCCGCGCAGCGAGCATGACGAGGATTCGGCCACGGTCCGGCGGCGAGTGATCCGCGCCCGCGATTACGCCTTGCAGCGGGCGGGGCGCCCCAACGCCGAAATCAGCACCCGCGAGCTCGAGCGCGACTGCGCGCTCGGACCGGCCGAGCGGCGCTGGTTCGAGGCCGCGCTCGAGCGTCTTGGCCTGTCTGCCCGCGCCTATCACCGCACCTTGCGGGTTGCGCGCACCATCGCTGACCTGGACGGCGGCGCAGGCCTGCTGGACCGCGCCCATCTGGCTGAGGCCCTGCAATATCGGCGGTTCTGAGGCCCTGCGACATTTTGTGTACCGATCAGTATTGACTTGCCCGCGCCGGCCGGTATTATCTGCACCCGTCGGTTCGCAAATGTCCCGACCCCGCGCCCCGGCATCGGCTCCCCCTCCCTCCCTCCGATGCCGGGGCCACCTTTTCCCCCGTTTCACCATGTTGCGCGTCCCGGCATCCCCGGCTGGACGCGCCTTCGTGCGCGTGCTCCGATGGCCTGCGAACCTCGTACCCGGAGCATGCATGCATCTTGAGCTTGGACTCCTGCTGACCGCCCTGCTTGGCATCGGGTTCGCGTCGCAGTGGCTGGCTTGGCGGGTGAAGTTGCCGGCGATCCTGTTCCTGCTGATCGCCGGGATCGCGCTGGGGCCGGTCACCGGGCTGGTGCAGCCGGATCGCCTGTTGGGCCCGCTGCTGTTTCCCATGGTGTCGCTGTCGGTGGCGTTGATCCTGTTCGAGGGCAGCCTGAGCCTGCGGTTCGGCGAGTTGCGCGAGATCGGCCGGGCGGTGCGCGGCCTGGTGAGCTACGGCGCGGTGGCCGGCCTGTTGATGTTGGCGGCGGCGGCGCATCTGCTGGCCGGCCTGACCTGGGACGTGGCGCTGCTGTTCGGTGCGCTCACCTGCGTCACCGGGCCGACGGTGATCGCGCCGATGCTGCGCACGCTGCGGCCGAATGCCCGCATCGCCAACACCCTGCGCTGGGAAGGGATCGTGATCGATCCGCTCGGTGCGCTGTTCGCCGTGTTGATCTACGAGGCGATCGTCTCGCGCCAGCAGGGGCATACGATTGGCGTCTTCGTCGGCACCATCCTCTGTGGTGCGCTGGCCGGGGCGGTGGCGGCGTGGGTGCTGGCCAGCCTGCTGCGGCGGCAGATGATTCCCGAGTACCTGCAGAACTTCGGCACCCTGGCGGCGGTGCTGCTGACCTTCAGCCTGTCGAACGCGGTGGCCCACGAGTCGGGCCTGCTCGCCGTCACTGTCATGGGCATCGCGCTGGGCAACATGCGCGGCGTGCACGTGGACGACATTCTCGACTTCAAGGAGCACCTCACCACGCTGCTGGTGTCGAGCCTGTTCATCCTGCTCGCGGCGCGCCTGGCGTGGCCTTTGCCGCCCGGCATGCTGATGGCGGGTATCGGGATCCTGCTGGTATCGCAACTGCTGATCCGCCCCTTGACGGTGGCGCTGGCCACCGCCGGCAGTTCTCTCACCTGGCGTGAGCGTGCGCTGATTGCCTGGGTGGCGCCGCGCGGCATCGTGGCGGCGGCGGTCTCGGCGCTGTTCGCGCTGCGGCTCAGTGCGCTGGGACTGGCCGGAGCGGAGGCGCTGGTCCCGCTGGTGTTCATCCTGATCATCGGTACCGTGGTGCTGCAGAGCGCGACGGCGCGCCCGCTGGCGCGCTGGCTGAAGGTGGCCGAGCCGGAGCCGCGCGGCGTGCTGGTGTTCGGCTCGGGCACGGTGCCGCGCGCGGTGGCCAAGGCGCTGCATGACGCGGGGATTCCCGTGCTGCTCGCCGATGATGACTGGGACGGTATCCGCCTAGCGCGCATGGACGGTCTGCCGACCTTCTTCGGCAATCCGGCTTCAAACCATGCCGAGCGACACCTCGACCTCACCGGCATTGGCCGCCTGCTGGCGATGTCCACTCATCGCGAGCGCAACTCGCTGGCGTGCCTGCACTACCGCGAGGAATTCGGTCGCGGAAGAGTCTATCGGCTGCGCAACCTGGGACCGGAGCAGACCACCGACCGCGCCGCGCTGGCCGACAGCCTGCTGGCGCCGCCGTTGTTCGACGAGGCGATGACCCACGGCCGCTTCGCCGATCTGCTCGCGCAGGGCTGGCGAATCAAGTCCACCCGCCTCACGGCCACCTTCGACTGGCCGCACTTCATCGAACAGTACGGCTCGCCTTCGATCCTGCTGTTCGGCGTGGAAGAGAAGGGCGCGCTGCGGGTGGCGTCGACCAAGCGCGAGCTGGAACCGCGGCCGGGTTGGCTGGTGATCGCGCTGGTGCCGCCGCCGCGGGACGAGCCACGCTCCTGAGTCCGGCCTCGAGACGCGGTTAGGATCGACGAACAATGTCCGCACGGTCCGCGATGTAGGACCGCACCGCCGACCGCGCCTGCAAGGGCGTGATGTCGCGACATCACGCCCCCGCCGATCACGCCGCCGCGTGATGGAACTGCGCTTCCTCGGTCGAACCCGTCAACGCCGTGGTCGAGGATTGGCCCTGCTGGATCGCCTGGGTCACCTGGTCGAAGTAGCCGGTGCCGACCTCGCGCTGGTGCTTCACCGCGGTGAACCCGCGCTCGGCGGCGGCGAACTCCTTCTCCTGCAGCTCGACGAAGGCGCTCATCTGGCAGCGTGCGTAGCCGTGGGCCAGATCGAACATGCCGTAGTTGAGGCTGTGGAAGCCGGCCAGCGTGATGAACTGGAACTTGTAGCCCATCGCACCCAGCTCCTTCTGGAACTTGGCGATGGTGGCGTCGTCCAGGTTCTTCCTCCAGTTGAAGCTGGGCGAGCAGTTGTAGGCCAGCAGCTTGCCGGGGAACTTCGCATGGATCGCGTCGGCAAACTTGCGTGCATCCTCGAGGTTCGGCTTGCTGGTTTCGCACCAGATCAGGTCGGCGTACGGCGCGTAGGCGAGGCCGCGGCTGATCGCCTGGTCCAGGCCCGGCTTGACGCGGAAGAAGCCTTCGACGGTGCGCTCGCCGGTGATGAACGGCTGGTCGTTCGGGTCGATGTCCGAGGTGAGCAGGTCGGCGGCGTCCGCATCGGTGCGCGCGACGATCAGCGTCGGCACGCCCATCACGTCGGCAGCCAGCCGCGCGGCGTTGAGCTTGTCGACCGCCTCGCGGGTCGGCACCAGCACCTTGCCGCCCATGTGGCCGCACTTCTTCACCGAGGCGAGCTGGTCCTCGAAATGCACGCCGGCGGCGCCGGCCTCGATCATCGCCTTCATCAGCTCGAATGCGTTGAGCACGCCGCCGAAGCCGGCCTCGGCATCGGCCACGATCGGCACCAGCCAGTCGGTGCTGTCGTTACCCTCGGCGTGGTGCAGCTGGTCCGCGCGCAGCAGCGTGTTGTTGATCCGCTTGACCACCAGCGGCACCGAGTTGGCCGGGTACAGCGACTGATCCGGGTACATCTCGCCGGCCACGTTGGCATCGGCGGCGACCTGCCAGCCCGAGAGATAGATCGCCTGCAGCCCGGCCTTCACCTGCTGCATCGCCTGGTTGCCGGTGAGCGCACCCAGCGCATTGACGAAATCCTCCTTGTGCAGCGACTTCCACAACCGCTCGGCACCGTGCCTGGCCAGCGTGTGCTCGACGCCGACGGTGCCCCGCAGGCGCACCACGTCCTCGGCGCTGTAGTTGCGCTGGATCCCGTTCCAGCGAGGATTGTTGCTCCACTCCAAGGTGAGCTGGTCGGCGGTGGGCAGGATGTTCTTCATGATTCGGCTCCGTGGAAACGCAAAGGCGTTAGCGTGGGGCGCAGCTCAGGCGAGCTGCTGGTAGGCGGGCAGGGTGAGGAAGTCGGCGAGCTGGTCGTCGTGGGTGAGTGCCGACAGCAGGGCAGCGGCGGCATCGGCCTTGGCCGCACCGGGGTGCAGGCTGTCGCGCAACTTGTGTGTGTGGGCGGCCAGTGCTTGGTCGAACAGCGCGAAGTCGATCGGCGCGTGGTCGGTGAACTCCACGCCGCCGTGGTGCAGCCACTGCCACAGCTGGGCGCGGGCGATCTCGGCGGTGGCGGCGTCCTCCATCAGGTGATGGATCGGCACGCAGCCCAGCCCGTCGAGCCATGCGGCGGTGTAGCGCAGCGCCACTTCCACGTTGTTGTCGAAGCCGGCGCGGCTGATCGAGCCGGCGCACGGAGCGAGCAGTTGCTCGCGTGTCACGCAGACGTCCTCGCGCAGCCGCTCGAGCTGGTTCGGCGCGGGCATGTGTTCGTCGAAGATCGCCTGCGCCACCGGTACCAGCGCCGGGTGCGCCACCCAGGTGCCGTCGTGGCCGGCCTGCACCTCGCGCAGCTTGTCGGCGCGCACCTTGGCCATCGCCGCCTCGTTGGCGGACTCGTCGCCCTTGATCGGAATCTGCGCGGCCATGCCGCCCATCGCGAAGGCGCCGCGGCGATGGCAGGTCTGGATCAAGAGCTCCGAATACGCCTTCAGGAACGGCACCGTCATCTGCACCTGGCCGCGCTCGGGCAGCAGCCGGTCGCGGTGGCCGCGCAGGGTCTTGAGGTAAGAGAAGATGTAGTCCCAGCGGCCGCAGTTGAGGCCCACCGCGCGACGACGCAGCGCGTGCAGGATTTCGTGCATCTGGAACACCGCCGGCAGCGTCTCGATCAGCACGGTGGCCTTCATGCTGCCGACCGGCAGGTCCAGCTCGTTCTCGGCCAGCGACATCACGTCATCCCACAGCGCCGCTTCTTCCATCGCCTCGAGCTTGGGCAGGTAGAAGTACGGGCCGCGTTGCATCGCGTGCAGCAGATGCGCGTTGTGGAAGGCGAACAGGCCGAAGTCGACCAGCGCGCCGGCCATCACTTCGCCGTCCACCAACACATGCCGCTCGGGCAGGTGCCAGCCGCGCGGGCGCACCACCAGCACGGCGGTCTGCTCCGCCAGCTGGTAGCGCTTGCCCTCGGGCGAGGTATAGGCGATCGAGCCATTCGCGGCGTCGCGCAGGTTGATCTGGCCATCGAGCTGGTTGCGGAAGCTCGGCGCCGAGGAATCCTCGAAATCGGCCATGAACACCTTCGCACCGGAGTTCAGCGCATTGATGATCATCTTGCGCTCGACCGGCCCGGTGATCTCCACCCGGCGGTCCTGCAGCGCGGCGGGAATAGGCGCCACACGCCAGTTGCCCTCACGGACGGCGACGGTGTCGGCGCGGAAGTTCGGCAGCGCGCCGGCGTCGTAACGAGCCTGACGATCGCGGCGGGCCTGCAGCAGCTGCTGGCGGCGCGGCTCGGCAAATCGATGCAGGCGCGCCAGAAAACCCAGCGCCTCGGGCGTCAGGATGGCTTCGTAGCCGCGGGTATCGGCCTGGATCCGGACCTGCACGATCGGCAGACGTTGCTGGGGTACGGCCATGGTGTTCGCTCCGCCTCGGGTGGAGCTCCAAACTAGGCCTTCGAAAATAGCTTTGACAAAGCAAATGTTTCAATTTTTGCTATTGTCTAAATCAATGCATAAGACAAAGCTTTGATTTTATGGCCGCTAAAGTCCATCACAATGCTGAAAAAAAGCCGAAGAAAGCCGCACCGAATGTGCTGCGTCGCCGCAAAAGCGTCGCGGGTGCGCCGGCCGATCCAGCGCGGTTCTACTACAAGGGCAGCCGCCAGAAGCAGCTGCGGGCGTTCGTGGCCACGGTGAAACTCGGCACGCTGACGCGCGCCGCCGAGGCGCTGTTCCTGTCCCAGCCATCGGTCAGCCTGCAACTGCAGGCACTGGAGCGGGAGCTGGGGGTGACATTGATGGAGCGCAGTCGCCGCCGCATCAACCTCACCGACGCCGGCGAGGCGCTGTACGAACTGGCGCGCCCGCTGGTGGAGGGCTGGGAAAACCTAGACCGAGACTTCCAGGCCAAGGTGAAGGGCTTGCAGGCCGGCAAGCTGGTGATCGCGGCGGGCACCTCGACCATCCAGTACCTGCTGCCGGAGCTGGTGCGCCGCTACCGCGAGCGCTATCCGGCCGTGCAACTGCAGCTGGCCAACGTCACCGGCAAGGACGGCATGGCCATGCTGCGCGAAGACAAGGCCGACTTCGCCGTGGGCTCCATGCTCGACGTGCCCAACGACATCGCCTGGGCGCCGATCTACCACTACGACCCGATGCTGATCATGCCGCCGGACCACCCGCTGGCGGCCAAGGCCACCGTGACGCTGGAAGACCTCTCGCCCTACGGCCTGATCCTGCCACCGCAGCGGCTGTCCACCTACCGGCTGGTCGACCTGGTGTTCCAGCAGCGCCAGGTGCCGTACCACGTGGCGATCGAGGTGGGCGGCTGGGACGTGATCAAGGAATACGTGGCGATGGGGCTGGGCGTCTCCGTGGTCACCGGCATTTGCATCACCGAGGCCGACCGCTCGCGGCTGGCCGTACGCAACATGAAGCAGTACTTCCCGCAGCGCGCCTACGGGGTGGTGATGCGCAAGGGCAAGTTCCTCAGCACCGAGGCGCGCGCCTTCATCGACCTGATCCGCCCGGGCCTGCTGACCCACCGCGACTACGACGAGTCGGGCCACTCCGAGCGCTGAGCCGCGCCGGGGCGGGCGGCGCCTCAGTCCACGTCGTGATGCTTGCCGCGGTAGCCCATGAACAGCGCTCGGATGCGCGCCATGGCGTCCTCGTCACGCTCGTCCGCGCCCAGGTATACCGGCGCCCCCAACGTGAAACTCTTGCTCGGGTAGTCGATGAAGACCGGCAGGATCGGCACGTGCGCGGCTCGCGCGATGCGCAGAAAGCCGCTCTTCCAGTGCGTCACCCGCTTGCGCGTACCTTCGGGCGTGATGCCCAGCCACATGCGCTCATGCCTGGCGAAGCGCGCGGCCATCTGCTGCACGATGTCGGTGGCGGCGCCGCGATCGATCGGAATCAGCCCGAGCGGACGCAGGATGATGCCGAGCGGGCTGGCCAACACCTCGCGCTTGATCATGATCGAGATGTCGATCCCCAGCCCGACCTTCATCAGCAGGCCCCACACGCCGTCCCAGTTGGTCGAGTGCGGCGCGCCGATCACGATCAACTTGGGCAGGTCGGGAAGCTCGCCCTTGAGCTGCCAGCCGCCCAGCCGCAGCAGGCCGCGGCAAAACCAGGGCCAGAAGCGGTTGCGGATGCGCGGCGCCTGCGGCGGCAGTGGCGGAACCACTCGCTTCACTCGTGCGCTCCCGGCTTGCCGCGGCCCTGCTTGATCTTGCTGCGCTGCTGCTTGCCCGCCAGGCGGCGCTCCTTCGAGGCGCGGGTGGGCTTGGTCGCCACGCGCTTTTTCGGCGGCACCAGCGCGCCGCGGATGATCTCGGCCAGCCGCTCGCGCACGTCGTCGCGATTGCGGCCCTGATCGCGAAAGCGACGGCCCTGGATCACCAGCACGCCGTCGTCGGTGAGGCGGCGGTCGCGTCGGGTCAGCAGGCGCTCTCGCACGGCATCCGGCAGCGACGGTGATCGCGCCACGTCGAAACGCAGTTCCACCGCGCTCTCGGTACGGTTCACATGCTGCCCGCCGGGACCGTCCGCGCGCAGGAAGCGCTCGACCAGCTCGGTGTCGGGAATGGCGAGGGTGCGGCTGATCGTCAACATGGCGCGCAGTGTAGGCGACCGGCGCAGCCCGGCGAAGGCGCACT
Source organism: Dyella sp. (assembly GCF_051962475.1). GTDB lineage: Bacteria > Pseudomonadota > Gammaproteobacteria > Xanthomonadales > Rhodanobacteraceae > Dyella_A. The sequence goes on along the minus strand of NZ_JBQCCF010000069.1, from coordinate 302,470 downwards.
GCGTCATGCGCATGCGCGCCCAGACGCGCGATCAAAGTCCGTCGATCGACCAGCCGAAACGTGCGAGCAGCGCGTTGAACGCCTCGTCCAGCGGCGCCTCGATCACCAGCGGGGCCCCGCTCACCGGGTGGCGTAGCGTGATGCGCCGCGCGTGGAGCAGCATGCGATGGCAGCCGAAGTACTGCTTGTACAGACGATTGTGGTCGCCGCGGCCGTGCTGGCAGTCGCCGATGATAGGGTGGTGGATGTGCGCCATGTGCTTGCGGATCTGCCGGAAGCGCCCGGTTTCCGGCTCGGCTTCCACCAACGCGTAGCGCTGCTGCGGATAGCGGCCGAGCGCGATCGGCACCTCCACCGTGGCCAGCCGGCGATAGCGCGTGCGCGCCTCGCGCCGCGGACCGGTCTCGCGCGAACCCGGCAGCGGGTAGTCGATCAGCGCTTCGACCGGCTCCGGCCAGCCACGTACCACGGCGAGGTACTGCTTGTGCACATCGCGGCCCATGAACTGTTCGCCCAGCGCGCTGGCCACTTCGCTGGAACGGGCGATCAGCAGCACGCCGCTGGTGGCGCGATCGAGCCGGTGCGCCAGGTACACGTTGCCGCCCACCTGCTCGCGCAGCAGGTCGATCAGGAATTCCTCCGCGTTGCCGACCATCTTCGAGCGGTGCACGGCCAGGCCCGCGGGCTTGTTCACCGCAATCAGCGCGTCGTCCTGGTGGAGTATCTCGATCATGCAATCCATGGTGTTGCCGTAGGAGCCCGCTCGCGGGCGATGCTCTCGGCTTTGATGTGCATCCGAACCGAACGAGCATCGCCCGCGAGCGGGCTCCTACACGGAGGTCAGCGGCGGCGGGGCCAGGTGATAGCGAAGGCGAGCAATCCGGCAGCGCCTGCGACCAGCGGTGGCCACACGCCTTGCTTCGGCGCCAGCGTCCACAGCAAGGTGGCCACGATCAGCAGGCTGCCGCCGAGCAGCGCGCCGCCGAGCACGCGCTGCTGGCGTCGGGCCAGCTCCACCTGCTGCAGCAGGGCCAGCGGATCGCTCACGTTGCGCACTTCGCCACGGGCGGCCTGCTTGAGCGCATCGCGTACCAGCTCGGGCAGCTGCGGTGCCGCGTGGATCCATTCGGGCAGCCGCTTGCGCGTTTCCTTCAGCGTGCGGCGCACGCTGTAGCGCTCGCGCAAAATGCGTTCGAGCACCGGATGCGCCACCGCCCAGATGTCGATGTCCGGATCAAGCATGCGCCCGACGCCCTCGATGTTGAGCAGGGTCTTCTGCAGCAGGATCAGTTGCGGCTGCAGCGTGAGCTCGAACTTCTGCGCGGTGCGGAACAGCTTCACCACCAGCTCGGCCAGCGAGATCTGCGACAGCGGGCGGGTGAAGTACGGCTCGCACACCGTGCGCACCGCAGCAGCCAGCTCGTCCACGCGCAGATGCGGCGGCATCCAGCCCGCGTCGATGTGCAGCTGGGCGATGCGCTGGTAGTCGCGCTCGAACAGCGCGATGAAGTTCTGCGCCAGCCAGTACTGGTCGGCCTCCGGCAGCGAACCCATGATGCCGAAATCCAGCGCGATGAAGCGCGGATCGTCCTTGCGCGCAAGATCCACCCAGACGTTGCCCGGGTGCGCGTCGGCGTGGAAGAAATTGTCGCGGAACACCTGCTCGTAGAACACCCGCACGCCCTTCACGGCGAGCGCCTTGCGATCGATGCCGGCCGCGTCGATCGCCGCCACGTCGTCGCAGCTCACGCCGTATACGCGCTCGAGCGTGAGCACACCCTCGGTGGTGTAGTCCCACTCCACCGCGGGCACGTACATGTCCACGCCGCTGGCGAAGTTACGCTTGAGCAGGCTGGCACTGGCGCCTTCGCGCTGCAGGTCGAGCTCGTTCTCGAGCATCTTCTCGACCTCGGCCACCACTTCCAGCGGGCGGATCTTGTCGGCGTTCGGATGCCAGCGATCCACCAGTTCGCCGAGCGAGCGCAGCAGCGCCACGTCGTTGGCGATGCGCCGGGCGATGCCCGGGCGCAGCACCTTGACCACCACTTCGCGGCCGTCGTGCAGCGTGGCGGCATGCACCTGGGCGATCGAGGCGGAGGCCAGCGCAACCTCGTCGAAGCGGGCGAACAGCGTGGTCACCGGCTGCTTCAGTTCGCGCTCGACGATCGCGCGCGCCTCGGCGCCGGGGAACGGCGGCACCTGGTCCTGCAGCAGGGCGAGTTCGTCGGCGATGTCGGCGGGGATCAGGTCGCGACGGGTGGAGAGCACCTGGCCGGCCTTGACGAAGATCGGCCCCAGCTCGGTCATCGCGCCGCGCAGGCGGGCGCCGCGCGCGAGCGTGTCGACATCGGGGCGCGGCGTGCCGAAGAACGGGCGCACCAGCTTGAGCGGGCGAAACAGGTGCGCGGTCTCGACGATCTCGTCCAACCGCCACGCCAGCAGCACCGAAGCGACCCGCAGCAGGCGCGGA